>CALWBS010000330.1 GCA_944376135.1 uncultured Enterocloster sp. | reverse complement strand
TCCATATGTTCAATCACCGTCACCTGCGCCCCGGCCCGGGCCGCCGCGATGGCCGCCGCAAGGCCGGACGCCCCGGCACCCACGATTCCTATTCTTCCTATCATTTGTACACAGCTCCTCTAACTGGTGTATGATTCCAAATAATGATACACGTCCATCATGGTGGGAAACCAGATTCCTTCCATCAGCCTGGCCCGCTCCTCCTCCGGAAAATCCGTCACCGGAATATGGGTATACAGGCAGATGGTCGTACGGTCACTGCAGAACACCAGGAGAAATCCGGACTCAGACACAAGATAATATTCCTCTCTGGCCTGGGTGGTCTCCGCCACCGGCTGTATTTTCTCCCGGGCTGCCGCTGCCCTTCCCTCCATGTCATTGACGGTCTCCGTCTCAATCACTGTATTGGGAATCGCCCGCTCCTGCCGGATATAATACCGGGTGATTCCATAGCCTGCAATCAGGCACGCCGCGGACGCGGCCACAAACAAAAGAAAGCAATACATTACCCGCTTCATTGGAAACCTCCTTGCACCCGGCCCTCCGGTATCCCGGCCTGCCGGACTTTCTGTTACGGATAGTATTGGCTTTCTCCCTATATTTTAAACGCATGATGCTTCTTTACAGCAGCCGCAGTTTCTTAAAAAGCCGCGCCAGCCGCGTCCCCATGGGCATCTCCTTTAACTCCTCCTCGTTGACCGCCCCCAGTTTCACAAGGAGAACTCCATAGACCGCCATGGCCGCCGCCACAGAGGGAACCACTAAGAGGGCCATCCCCAGGCGGCCGCGGAGCATCCCCGCAGGGAAGACAGCCGCCAATCCCCGGTAAACGCCGTAGGCCGCCGCCCCCATAAGAAGGGAGCAGACAGCAGGCAGAAGGAAGGTTTTTTTCACCTCCTGCCGGTAGCAGGCCGCCCGGGCAATGCTTCCGGCGTTCAAAAGGCACATCACCAAGGCAAAGACAATATTGGCCAGAACCACACTGTAAATGCCCAGCCTGCATCCCAAAAGAAGGCCCTCCAGAACCGCCACATGGATCACCAGCGCGATGGCAGAGTGGCGGATAGGCAGATCCATCCGGTTGAGTCCCTGCAGATTGGCGTTCGTCACCGTGGACAGGGAGTAAAACACTACGGCCAGGGAACCCGCCATGGAGAGACGGATCAGGAGGCTGTTGTCCTCACTGACAAAGAGCAGGTTGCAGACCGGCTCTGCCAGCACCGTGATTCCCACAGCCGCCGGGATGGCGATGAGCATGGAAAAACGGACGGAGGAGGCAATCCGCGCCCGGGCTTGCCTTCTGTCCCCCCGGGACACTGCCCGGGTCAGAGAGGGGATCAGCGAGGAGGACAGGGCGTTGGACACAGCCACCGGAATATTGAACAAAAGCTGGTACTGGCCCAGCGCGCCCCAGAAAATCGCAATCTCATCCGCCCCATATCCCAGCCGGTCCATTCCCTGGCCGAACAAATAGTTGTCAACCACATTGGAGCAGTTGTAGACGCCGCTGCTTATGACAATGGGAAGCACCGTGATGGTGAGAAGGTACAGAAGCCGCCCATAGCTCTCCCTCCTGCGGCGCCCGGTCCCCTGCCTGACCGCCGCTCCTCTCCGCTTCACCGAAACAAGCGCCCGATTGCCCGTGGTAACTGTCAAAAGGATAAAAAAGAGCAGGGCCGTCAGGGCCCCCGCCCCTGTTCCGATGGTGCCGCCTGCGGCTCCCAGGGCATAGGAGTAATCTTCCGCCCCATTTGCCGCATTCATGGCGAGCCCTGCATCAAAAAGAAGACCAGCCGCCACCACGCTGACGACGGCATTCACAATCTGTTCCAAAATCTGCGAAAATGCCGTGGGAACCATGGTCCCCATCCCCTGAAAATACCCCCGCAGAACCCCCAGATAGGCCATAATCCATATGGTAGGCGCCAGGGTCTTTAAGGCGTAGCGCGACATAGGCGTCTTAATCAGCTCTGCGAAGAGATCCGCCCCGAACCAAAGGGCTGCGGCGGCAATTCCTCCCGCCGCCGTGGCGTACACAAGGCCCGCCTTAAGAATCCGCCGGCAATTATGGTACTCCCCTCTGGCAAGGCGGGAGGAAATCATCTTTGAGACAGCCACGGGCATGCTGTAGGAGGACAGGATCAGAAGAATATTGTACACATTGTAGGCGGAAGTATAGTATCCGTTTCCCTGCTTGCCAATGATGTCGTTGAGCGGCATCCGGTAAAGCATGCCGATAATCCGCACCAGGATTCCCGCCGCCGCCAGGATGCTTCCCTGGACCACAAAATTTGCGGCTTTTCCCCCGCGCTTTTTATTTTCAATTTCTCTGCTGTTACGGTTCATTTCCCTGCTGTACTCCGTCCTTATCCGTGATGCGGAACTTGTCATAGTCCCTTGTGGAAATAATGCAGACCCAGGTCTGCCCCTGATTGAGCACAATCTCCCGGTGATTCAAGTCATAATAGCGGGTGGGGCCATACTCCCCCTCCTTTTCCCAGCTCACGGGAATGGCCTTCCCGCCGGTCAGGAAATACCCAAACTCCGAGGTATGTACATTGAACGCCAGATATTCCGTGGAGGCGTAATAGCCGGACTGACAGAACTGGACAATCACATTTTTCACGGCAATCGGTCCCTCGTCCCCCTGATGGACGTCCCCGTACTGATACCGGTGATAGAGGCCATCCCTCTCCTCGTACGCAAAAGACGCCCGATTCAAAAGATACCCTGTCTCGACTGCCGCCGCGTCCATCACGCCGGGCCTCTCCTCCAGGGAAATCTCTCTTCCGTCCCTGGCAAACAGATAATGGCCCGCGTAGGAGGAATCATATACTGCAGAATACCCCAGCTTCCCGATAGAATCCGTCAGGCGCTCCCCGCTGGTGTAGGCGTTGTGAGGAGATTTCTTATCCCTGCTTCTGTAGTAGGCCGTTGTTCCGATGGCTTCCAGGCCGTTGATGTTGTCGATATCCGCCAGGTAAGGCCGCGCAAACGTGCTCTGCCCATAATGGGCGTAAATCGCATCAAATTCGTTGGCAAAATACACATAGTATGTCCGGCAGCTCCGAACCGAGCCGATGCGCTCCAGACTGTCGTA
>CALWBS010000329.1 GCA_944376135.1 uncultured Enterocloster sp. | reverse complement strand
AAGGTGAAACAATTAAATTTCATTTTCGCATTCCCTATGAATATACTCAAAATCGTGTTGGAAAAGGGAATGAGGAAGTATTCTTATATGACGAAATTTTAAATAGACTTACAAAGTGCATGAGAGAGCTAGAGTATTGCAGAAAATATGCAAATGGATTTATTAATATTACTACCCTTAGTGTTAAGATTGATCTTATGTCCGAAAAAAGTCTTTTTAAAGCAAAAGAACGATTTTCATTCAGACTAAATTTATTGGGTTACCCAAGTGAAAGGGTATCGGACTTAGAAAACTATTTAGAAATTGATGAAATTGAGGGTGCAAATTCTCAAAATATTCCCAAGTATAGAAATGGAGAAGAATTAAAAAAGGCTATGAAAGGGGAAAAATATGAAGGATAATCCATTTGCAATAATAAGTCCAGAAGATTTAACGGCAGAACAAGCCAATCAGTTGTTTGTAGAAATGTATTCTGACTATCCAGAGATAACTAGGAGTGGCAACACTTTGATTATGGGAGCAAGAGGGTGTGGGAAGAGTATGCTAATTCGATGTTCTATGCCGGATGTTCTTATGATTAGAGAGCAAAAAAGTTTTGAAGAATTACCATTTCTCGCTTTTTGTGTGCCAATAAAGAAGACAAGTCTTAATTTGCAAGAATTACGCAAACTAGATGATAAACATGCCCCATATATGATAAATGAGCATTTTTTATCACTTCATGTTATAATGTATATTTTATTGGGCTTATCAACTGTAAATTTTACTGATGGAATGTATGATAAGAATGAGTATAAAAATTTTTATGAAAACTATTTTTCAAAATATCTCGGAGCTGCAGGGTATAAAGGCAACATTGAAATTGATTATAGTACAGCCAATTCCTTTTTTAATTCATTATATGAGCATATGTTCTTTATGATGTGTGAATTTGTGCCATATCTAAGAGGCTTGTTTTGCTCAGGAAATGCGGACTATTCTTATAATTTGCCGATTTTATCTTTTTTGAGATTTGTTGTTCCAGTGATAAAAAAAATGTGTCTTCTTCCTGGATTCCCTAAAAATAAGCCTGTATTTTTATTTATAGATGATGCAGATAATTTAAGTGAAATACAAACGCAGATATTAAATACATGGTTGGCATGTAGGACACAACCTACAATCAGTTTAAAAGTTTCTACACAAATAGGTCTGTATAAAAACTTTTTAACCAGTTCAGGAATATTGGTTGAATCTCCACATGATTACCAAGAAGTTAATATATCTTATTTATATACAACGAAATCAAATGATTTTTATAGTAAAGCAGTAGATGTACTAAGGAAAAGACTTAGAATTGCCCAAATTAATGTCGAGCCGTCAGAATTTTTTCCTGTTGATGATAAACAGGAAAAAGGGATAAGGGACGAAGCGGAAAAAATAAAAAGGGCGTATTCAGAGAAGGGAAGAGGGTACAGAGAAAATGATGATGTGAGAAGATATGCAATTCCAAATTATATTCGCGATTTGGGAGGAACACATAAATCACGAATGACATATAAGTATGCAGGGCTTGATAATATAATACATTTATCCTCTGGAATAATTAGATATTTGTTAGATGCAGCGGCTAATATGTATGATAGGGCATATAATAACGCATTAGATAAAAATGTAAAATATATTAGCCCGACTATACAAAATGAAGTGATGAGAGATAAGGCAGATTTTTATTTGTTTAATGAATTAAGAAAAAGCAATTGTGTTCAAAGTGAAGAAAATCCGATTGCAATTACAAATTCTCCATATAATGCAACGGATAAATTGGGTAATTTGATTAACGCAATGGGAAAAACTTTTCATGAAATACTAATATCAGATAGAGCGGAAAGAAAAGTATTTTCTATTGCTCTCTCTAATGTTCCAGATGATGAACTAAAGCAAGTGTTTGGCCTTGGGGTTAGATTAGGTTTTTTACATGAGTCTTATATAGGAAATAAAGAAGGAAATGGACGTACGCTACTCTATGTTCTTAACAGATGTTTTGCACCGATTTTTACGCTTGATCCAACAGGATTCCAAGGTTATTTATTTATGACAAATAAGGATTTGAAAAAAGCTCTTTATAATGGAAAACGTTTACGCAATATTTTAAGCGATGTGTCTGAAAATGAAGTGAGGCAATTAACTATTGAGGATTTTTTGGATGAGGTGTAGAAATGGGGGGTGTAAAAGAAATGAAAAAAGATGAGATATGTGCATTTTTACAAGATGAATACGGCATGATTTGTTTTTCTAGTTTTGAGGAGCGATGTTTGACTGTACCATATGTCGTTAGTTCGTGCAAAATTATAAAAGCGTTTATCCTTTCTAATATAGGAGAAAGTTCGACCGACAATAATAGATTAAATGCAGAGCAAATTGCGAGTAAGTATTCTGAGGTGGAAATTGTAGAATTTGATATAGAAGATTCAGTTATTGTTTCAGAGAAAATTTTAGAAATTATTTATGAATTAGAAGAGCGGAATATAAAAAATTTATTGATAGATATATCTACGTTTACTCATGAAGTGCTTTTGATTATGTTGCGACTCTTACATGAAAATAAAGAGTTTTTTTCTATTACGTGTTTATATAATGGGGCATCAAATTATTCAGTTGGTGATAAGCCTGAACAGGTGTGGTTAAGCAAAGGATGTAGGGATGTAAGGAATATAATAGGTTATCCAGGACTGTTAAAACCATCGCAGAAGAATCACGTAATTGTGTTAGCCGGCTTTGAAATAGAAAGAGTAACAGGATTAGTTGAGTTATTAGAGCCTGACATATTATCAATAGGAGAAGGAAGTGAGCCTACGGATACGAACCATGAAGATTCAATGAAATATTTTAGAGACAAGTTTGCTACATGGAAAAATACTTTTCAAAATGTAATAACTGATACATTTAGTTTTTCATGTTGCGATATAGAGAAAACAATAAGTTTGCTAATGAACATTATAGATAAATCTCCTGAAATGAATTATATATTAGTACCTCTTAATACTAAATTGTCAACTCTGGCAGTTGGTTTGGTTGCATTAGCAAATCAGAGTATTCAAGTTTGTTATGCCATTCCGGAAATGTATAATTCATTGGGATATTCAGAACCAAGCAATAACATCACACTAGTGAAATTAAGCGAATTTAAACCGTTTAGATGGAAGGAAGATGTGAAATGAAGATAATATCACCAGAATATGAAATAATCGAAATGAATGATTCGAAGGAAATTTTGAAAAAAATCGAGTTATGTGGAAGGGTATGTTATAAAAGTGAAAATAGCATAAGTGAAGACTCGGCAGAAAGATTTATTAGAAGTATCATCAAAAGTGGTCATGAATCTGTGATTGAACATGAGAAAATAACAGTAAAAATAATTTGCGATAGAGGTATTAGTCATGAAATTGTTAGACATAGGATAGCAAGTTACAGCCAAGAAAGTACTCGATATTGTAATTATTCAAAGGATAAATTTGGAAGTGAATTGACATTTATTAAACCTTTTTTTTGGGAGGAAAATTCTGAATTATATAAAATTTGGATTGAACAAATGCAAAATATAGAGAAAAATTATATTAAACTTGTTTCCTTAGGTGCGACACCAGAGCAGGCAAGAAGTATTCTGCCTAATAGCTTAAAAACAGAAATTATTGTAACGATGAATTTGAGAGAATGGCGACATTTTTTTAGGTTGAGGGCATCAAAACATGCACATCCGCAAATGCAAGAAGTAATAGTGCCATTATTAAACAAAATGAAAGAACTTCTCCCAGCAGTATTTGAAGACATAGATTGTTGTTGATTTGTAAGTAGGTAATCATCGTAAGTAGGTAACCTACTTACACTTAGGACGCTTCTTTCTCAATGGGACACTTGTATATTACGCGTAAATAGATCATCGTTCACGGATAAATAGATCACTTGTCACGGAGATTTAGATCAGCGATCACGGGAACGAGACCGATGATTCCCTCTTCCGGAGAGTGTAAAATAAAGTGTGTAAGTTACCGGTAACAAAACTTACGCACTTTATTTTTTATATAAAGTGCGGTATTCTAAAACGAAAGGATTGTTGATTGTCAAGTAAAATTGACCCACTTTTTCGTTGAATCTTGACCCACCTTAGCAGCCGATAAAGCGGAGTACTAAGGTGGGTCAATTCTATCTGTCAATCCTGATTTTTACACTGTGAATTG
>CALWBS010000328.1 GCA_944376135.1 uncultured Enterocloster sp. | reverse complement strand
AAGGATCTGACTTTCCGCCAGATCCTCGAAGCGAGCTCCCCAGAGGAATGCTCCCAATTGAAGCCTTTCTTTCACCGGCTGGAGGAAAGCCTGTCCGCCCTAACTTCTGCCAGAGACACATCGGATCGAATGATCAAGGTCCGGCTTCACGAATTAGAGGCGGCTACAGCCCAGGCAGCGCCTGGGAAGCATGCCGCAGAATGGAGGATATAATTTATGGTTCGAGCCACATTTGCCGGTTTTACCACCGCGCTTTCCGCCCTCCAGGCCAACCAGAAGCGCCTGGATATCACAGGGCAGAATCTTGCCAATATGACTACCCCCGGATACACCCGGCAGCAGCTCCAGGTATCCAGCATGAATTATACGGGCCCCGTGTCCCATTATATGAACGGTTCTGAGGTTGTGGTGGGCTTCGGCTCCCGCATGGACTCCGTAACCCAGTTGCGGGATCCCTTCCTGGACGCCCAGTACCGGACCCAGATGACAAAGTCCGGCTACTCCAATGCCCTGCAGATCTCCCTGGACTCCCTGGCCAATGTGCTGGATGAAACTAGCATCGACGGTATCCGGTCAGCCTTTGACGACATCCAGTCCACTCTGACCAATATGCAGGATTTGGGCAAGGTAAACGACCCGGTCTATGAGAGCGAGCTCCGCTCCCGGATGGAGGCTCTCACCAATCTGCTCAACGACGCAGCCCGCCAGATCACCCAAGCGGAGCAGGAGGAGTATATGCGGCTGGACGGGGACGGTTCCAGCGAGAATGGCGCCGTCCAGGAAGTCAACGACATGCTGCGCCAAATCGGCGAGCTGAACCGCCAGATCAAGCGGAACCAGATCCTGGGGCAGCCCAGCCTGGAGCTGATGGACGAGCGGAACCTGCTTTTGGACGAGCTGGCGAGTTATATTCCTATTGAGGTTACATATTATAAGGATGCGGATCATGATGGGAAAGATAATCAGACTGGCGCAACTGCGGATCATGAGATTTATGAGTATGACGCCCAGGGCAATATCATCGGCAAGAAGGACTGGCCGGATGATTTGAAGGTGGAGCTTTTGTATGTGGACGATCAGGGTGTAACACAGAGATTAACTCTGGTGGACGGCACGGTAGGTACGGGGGATGAAAATTATGGGAAGCTGGAGATTACGAACGGTTCTTTAGATAACCCACCAAATACTACCATTACTTTCTCTAATGCGGGCGGCACAGAGAACCCAACAATCACCGCAGATACGAACGGTGTTCATCTGACCGAAGGCTCCATCCAGGCTGGACTTGATATGCTGGGCAAAAATGGCACGACCGCAGGACTGGACGACGTGCGGGGTTATCAATTTTATATGGCGCAACTGGATACGCTGGCGGCGACTTTTGCGGATGTTATGAATACTAATAATACGTTCAATACGGATACTACCCAGAAGACGGACGGTGGGATTCTTTTTGTTGACCGCAATAATCCCGCTGATCCTACTGCCCCTATCACTGCATCCAATATCGGCATCAATCCTGATTGGGTGAATGGTACTATTCATATCAGCACAGAGGGTGAAAGCATTAATGACACAATCCTTGAGATGCTCTCTGACATGTCCGCTGCCCAGGGAGCCCTGGGCAATAAAACCTTTGCTGACTACATGAACAACACTTCTACCCTGCTGGCCAATGATTCCAGCACCAACCAGACGGTTCTGGCCAACAACGTGACCGTTCTCAATGGGATACAAAATTCACGGGACTCTATCTCCGGTGTAAGCCTGGACGAGGAAGCCGCCAACATGATGACTTATATCTCAGCCTACAACGCGGCCTCCCGGCTGATGACCACCCTTGACCAGGCATTGGATACCCTGATCAACAACACCGGCACTGTAGGCCGCTAAACATAAGGAGGAACTAGCTATGCGCGTGACAAACTCCGCAACTTATCGAACATTTTCCGCATCCGTCAATGACGCCCACAGCCGCTTAAACAAGAGCCTTGCGAAGATCTCCAGCGGCAGGGCTTATGAAAATGCTGCGGAAAACCCTCTCGCTTACTATGAGGGGAAGAAGATTGACAACCAATACCTGGATACCTTAAGCAAAAATTCCCTGCTGACGGACATCAAGAACCGTCTCTACCAGCAGGAGCTGGGCGCTCGCTCCATCCAGAAAACCTTGTCCGACGCTAAGGTTCAAGTGGAGTACGCGATGACCGCTACCACAGGAAATTCCTATGATATCCAGACCATCGAGCAAGATCTGCTCCAGAAGCAGCAGTCCATTGTCAATGATCTGAATATGCAGTACCAGGATCTCTATATTTACGGAGGAAATGACATATCCACCGCCCCCTTCTCCTTAAGTTCGGATGGGAAGACGCTGACTTTTAGCCATAAGTTTCCGGGAGCGGATACTGTGACGGAAATCAAAATGACGTTGACAGCCCAGGGAGACGGATATTATGCGTTTGAGTTGGAAGATCCAGATTCAATTGATGATCTTCAGAGGGCCATGAGCGAGCACGGCCGCGTCGATGTTGGCTACGGCTCCATCGATGACAAGAAAACCCTTCTTGACACTTATACCGGAGGTCTCAACCTCCTGACCGGTATGACCTCGGATGCGGTTTCGGCCATTACGGATATTGATGATTTTGAAGCCCAATTCATGGAGAGCATCAACAACAGCCCTATCGCCCTCATCGGCCAGGCCGCGCTGGCGATCCGGGATTACATTGACGCCGGGGCCAACAACAGCGAGTCAGCCAAGGCCACCCTAAATGACGTGCTGGGCACCACCATGGATACCATGGCAGAGACAGAGCATACGCTCAGCGCCGTGTATTCTGACCTCGGCAACAAATACAGCATCCTCACCGACACTGCCTCCCGGCTGGACGCCATGGAAGACTCCCTGGTCGAGCAGTATACGGATAAGCTGGGAGCTGATCCCTATCAGTCCATTATGGAAATGTACCAGAACCAGAGTTCCTACACCGCAGCCCTTCAGGTAAGCTCCCGTCTTATGAGCTCCTCCCTGTTTGATTTTATGCGGTAATTTTAGGGCTTGCCGGCCAGGCCGGGAAAGCCTTTGAGAGGAGGTATTTTTATGGGGCCCCTTTTTACAGTTAGCACAGAACCGCTCCGCATGGAGCGGATGACGGAACCCGGACGGCTTGTCTCTTCCGGCTCGCTGGACATTGAGCGCCGCCGGCTTTTAGCCCGGCGGATGGCTTTTAGCCTGCAGCACCAGGGAGGAGGAATGAGCCCGTCTATTTCCCAGGCAGACCGGGCAAATATCAACCGAGCGTTTTCCAAAGGCTCGCCGGTTCCTGTAGAGGGAATGAGAGACAGGGCTGTCTCATTTCCGGATCAGGAGCCCCTTAACGCGGAAGCCTATGATACACATCGGGAAGCTGGCAGCCGATATATAACGGAGCGCGGTGCCTTCGAAATGCGGGTTCAGCGGGGCGATCTGACCTTTGTCCCGCCCCTTGTGATGACGGTTATCACCCAGTACCCGGAGATCCATTTTGAATACACGGGAGGATTTTTGTACGTTCCCCCCAGCGCGGATCCAAACGGCTCCTTCCTTGATAAGATGGGCTGAAACCGCCAATATTTTACGTTAGGAGAATCAATACCGTATGACAATAGAAACGGATTACTACGGCACAATTGAATATGAACCAGGAGATTTGATCACCTTTCAGGATGGCCTTTTTGGCTTTCCCCAACTGCATGATTTTCTTCCTTTGCGGCTCAGCGAGGACAATGACTCCATCCTGATGCTGATCTCCATCGAGGAAAAGCGGGTGGTCTTTGTGATTATCAATCCCCTCTTCCTTGATCCGGATTATGAGCCCATCCTCACATCGGAGGAGCTGTCTTATCTGGGCGTCTCTGATGTGGGAGAGCTCTCCTGTTATGTAATCTGCGTGGTGAAGGACAATTACCGGGAGAGCACAGTCAATTTAAAATGTCCCCTTCTCATCCATCCTTCCACGCGCCAGGCGATTCAGGTAATTATGGAGAATTCTCCTTACGGCTACAGCCATCCTTTGGGATCCTTTGCCTCCGTCGCCAACGGCAGCCCTGTCAAAGGAGGTGAAGAAGATGCTGGTATTGCACAGGAAAGTAAATGAGAGCCTTCTCATCGGTCCTGATATACGCATAACCATCGTGGACTGCGGGGGAGAGGGTGTTCGGCTCGCGATTGATGCTCCTCGGCATGTCTCTATCCTTCGGGAAGAACTTTCAGAAGCAGCACAGAACAACAAGCAGGCCCTCTCTCCCAGCGTACACTCGATCCAATCCCTCCAGTCTATGCTCCAGGGGTCTGAGTAGGAAACAAAGGAGGATTCAAGTGAATAGCCTTATTGATCCATTAACCGGTTTACCCAGCCAGACATCCTTTCTCCAGCAGGCAGATAATCTCTTGGAAAGAGCCTGTATCCCCCTCTCTCTCATCTATATTGATCCCAGACTCTACTATGAAGGCGGCATGCTAAATAGTCTGGAAGAATCAGAAAAAATTCTGCTGCATCTTGCCGAAGTGCTCCGTTCTCTTGCTGCAATGCCTCTGAGGGCATCTTCTACTGATGAGGCAGAAGACGGTCTCTGCGGCAGGCTCAGCAGCGGTATTTTTGTCCTTCTCATACCCACAGAGAGAGAGCAGGCTGCGCTGGACACGATTATTCATTCCAAACTGAGCTGGACCAGAGGTTTTTTTCTTCCTGCCATCGGCATTGCCCATTTTCATAAATCAGATCCGCATGAGCAAGCCTCCGCACTCTGCCACAGAGCTGGTCTTGCTTGTTCCTTGAGGGCCTTGGATGGCGGGATTGCTTTCTATGATGAGGTGGACTGGGATCGGATTTCCCAGAATCAAGTCCTTCTGGAGGAACTTCCCTTAGCCTTGGAACGCAAAGAATTTTCCGTATATTTTCAGCCTCAATATGAACTGCGGACCGGAAAAATGGTAGGTGCCGAAGCCCTGGCCCGCTGGATACATCCAATATTAGGCCGCCTTCTCCCCGATTATTTTATCCCTCTGGTAAACAAATGTCATATGCTGCGGGAATTCAACCAATACATATGGGATTTTACCGCTTCCTATCTGAAAAATATGATTCATGACGGTATCCGTCCCCTTCCCATATCCATCAATCTCTCCCCCGAGGAAGTCCATGATCCGGAAATGGGACATTTTCTGGAGCAGCTCCCGGATCGCTATGGTCTTTCCCCCCGCCTTCTGCCCGTGGAGCTTACTGAGAGCGCATGGATCACACCGGATGACGATGCCATTCACCTGATCAAGCGGCTCCGCAAAAAGGGATTTTGCGTTATGATGGATGATTTTGGAAGCGGATTTTCTTCCCTGAGCCGCCTGGCCTCCCTCCCCGTGGACACCCTAAAGCTGGACATGAGCTTTTTAGAGACAGACTCTCCCAAGAATCGCGCACTGCTGTCCAGTATCCTGTCCATGGGCCGCTCTCTGAACCTAAATATAATACCTGAAGGTATTGAGACTAAGGATCAGGCAGAACTGCTGATGCAGCTCGGCTACCGGTACGGCCAGGGATTTTATTACAGTCATCCCCTGTCGCCTGGACAGTATCGGAAGCTGATGGAGAAGACAGGACGGTAGAGGGTGCGGCAAGACATTCCGGACTATTCTTGTTCTCGGCTGCGAAAAAATCCCAGGCCATTAATGGCCCCTGCGGACAAACAACCGCTATCCGGAAGTGATAGCGGCTGGACTGCGTCAGTATTATGAGGATAAGAGATTTAAAATCTGGTTTGGAACCGCATTGCTCTGTCCCAGCATGGCTTGGGCTGCATTCAGCAGAATCTGGTTTTTCGTGTAGTCTGTTATTTCTTCCGCCATGTCCGTATCCCTGATCCGGCTTTCTGCCGCTGTCAAGTTCTCCGAATTAACCTCCAGCGTCCGTATGGTATGCTCCAGGCGGTTTTGATAAGCTCCCATTCTTCCGCGCTCGGTGCTCACATACTCAATGGTGTCTTGGAACACACCATTAGCCATGATAGACAATTTGGCACCGTCGATGCGAACCTCCCACAGATCGTTGACCACCTTGTTCATATTGGGAAGAAATACCTTTAAAATTTCCTCCGAAGACGGCCCGATCTGGAGCACGGTATCCCCCATATTTTCCGTTCTCTGGGCATCCGCCTTGAGCTGCTGGTAGCCAAGAACAAGCGATGGTTTGTCCTTTATATTGAACTGGGGATTGGCCCACCCGCTCCATCCGTCCGGATCCGGCTCCTCTGAAAATCCAAGATCCTGGGGCGAAGATGCGGTACGGCTGTCATATATCCAAAGACCAATGTCACCGGTTTGCGAAATTTCCTTCGCGAGGAAGAGCGAATGGCTGTCCAGGCTTCCATTTGACGGCAGTGCCCCCATGTATTGATTTATAATTAAAACTGACCCAGGTTTTATGAGGAAAACTGACCCACCCTAGCGGCGGGGTCGTGAGTAAGTAAGACCGTGTCCTGATACACTGTACTTTGAAAATTTAACATTCTGAATT
>CALWBS010000327.1 GCA_944376135.1 uncultured Enterocloster sp. | reverse complement strand
TCGAAAGGTTTATGAGGAGGGAAGACGCATGTGTGACGCATTAAACGAATTGTTTGCAGATAAGCTGGAACGCCAACGGATGGAGGGAAGAGCGGAGGGAAAAATAGAAGGAAGAACAGAGGGGAAGATAGAGGGAAAAGCGGAAGGAAAAGCAGAGGATATTTTGATGCTTCTGGAGGAAATGGGCTCGGTTCCCGATTCCCTGCGGGAGACAATATTGGCCCAGCAGGACTTAAATCTGCTTTCCCGTTGGCTGAAGCTTGCGGCAAGGGCAGAAAATCTTCAGGAATTTGAGCGAAGAATGAATGGCTGCATTTAGCGAAATACAATTTCAAACGGAGGAACTAAATGGACGCAGACCGCCTTCCCGCAGCATTCCTGCGGGAGATGAGAACCCTTTTAGGGGATGAATATGATGAATATATTGAGAGCTTGAAGGAACCGTGGCATCCGGGGCTGCGCGTCAATGGCCTGAAGCTTGAACCAGAAGAATTTGAAAAAATGGTCTCCTGGAAGTTGAAGCCGGTGCCCTGGGAGCCGACGGGATTTTACTATAATCCAAAGGAGGTCAGACCCTCCCGTCATCCCTGGTATTATGCGGGACTTTATTATCTTCAGGAGCCCAGCGCTATGGCGCCTGCGTCTTTTCTTCCCGTAGAGTATGGGGATCGGGTGCTGGATTTGTGCGCGGCTCCAGGGGGCAAGAGTACGGCCCTGGCGGCAAAGCTTCGGGAGACAGGGCTTCTGGTGTCCAACGACATCAGCTATTCCCGCGCCCGGGCACTCCTCAAGAATCTGGAGCTGGCCGGGGCAGCCAATATGTGCGTCGTCAGTGAGACCCCGGAAAAGCTTTCCGGCCCCTGGACGGAATTTTTTGACAAGATTCTGGTGGATGCCCCCTGCTCCGGGGAGGGGATGTTCCGCCGGGAGGAGGAAATGGTGCGTGACTGGGAAAAGCGAGGCCCGGCCTACTACGCGCCTCTGCAGCGGGATATTCTTGTGCAGGCCGTACGGATGCTAAAACCCGGCGGGCAGCTTCTTTACTCTACATGTACTTTTTCTCGGCTGGAGGACGAGGAGAACGTGGAATTTCTTCTGCAGACCTGCCCGGAGATGGAGCTTGTACCCCTGGACGCAAACCGGGCGCCGGGGGCTGTGGCTGGAATCCATCTTCCCGGTGTCCTGAGATTCTTCCCGCACCGGGTAAAGGGGGAGGGACATTTTCTGGCGCTTTTGAGGAAAAGGGAAGACGAGTTGGTTCGCCGCGGCGGGGGATTAGGGCCGAATTTCCGGCGCCCAAAGGATAAAGCGCGCTTAGGAGAGCTGGGCGAATTTTTGGAGCGCTGCAGTCTGGCCTGGGAGCCGGAGCAGATTTTTATTTCCGGGGAAAATGTGTATCTTTTGCCGCAGGGACTTGATTCGGGGCTTCCCTTCCGCTTTCTGCGCACCGGACTCCTTTTGGGGCGGCTGAAAAAAGGACGGTTTGAGCCCTCCCAGGCGCTTGCTATGGCGCTGGGAAGAGACGGATTCTCAGACTGCCGGAACCTGGATTTGGAAGATGAGCGGGTGTTCCGGTATCTCAAAGGGGAGACCATTCCGTTAAAGCCCGATGAGGGCACGGCAAAGGACTGGCAGCTGGTGCAGTGCGGGGGATATCCCCTTGGCTGGACCAAGGGGGCGGGTACTTCCCTTAAAAATAAATATTATCCGGGATGGCGTTGGCAGTAAATGCGGGAAAGCCGGAAAATGCAGGAGCAGGAGCGTCTGGAAAATTCTTGACATCCCCTAAACGCTTCCGTATAATAGAAAAATAGTGAAGGAGCCTCCTGTCCTGGTGCAGGGGGCTTATCTTTTAGGTATGCCTGAAAAAGGAGCGAAACATATGGCAGAAAAGAAAAAGCCGTCCGGGGGAGCAATGCGCCTGGATCGGCTTCTCGGCGAGATGGGGATCGGGACCAGGAGCCAGATTCGAAAAATGGCGGGAAAGGGACTCATCCAGATCAACGGACAGACGGCAAAGGCAGCGGACATAAAAGTAGAACCCGGCAAAGATTCCATCCTGGTGGAAGGCCGGCCCGTCCGGTATGTGTCTCATGAATATTATATGCTGAATAAGCCGCAGGGCGTGGTGTCAGCCACGGAAGATAGCCGGTATCCCACCGTGGTGGAGCTGATCAACACGGCGGCCAGAAAGGACTTATTTCCTGTGGGACGGCTGGATGTGGACACAGAGGGACTTCTGCTTCTGACTAACGATGGAGATCTGGCCCACCGTCTTCTCTCCCCCAGAAAGCATGTGGACAAGGTGTATTTTGTGCGGTACGAGGGAGTGCTGCCGCAGGATGGAGAGGCACAGGTGGAGCAGGGGCTTGTGCTCGCAGACGGGGAAAAAACGCGGCCCGCCGAGCTCGTGCGAAAGGGGGAGCGGGAGGCTCTTCTCACCATCCGGGAGGGAAAATTCCACCAGGTGAAGCGGATGTTTGAGGCGCTGGGCTGCCGGGTAACCTACTTAAAGCGGCTGTCCATGGGACCGGTATCGCTGGATGCGGAGCTGAAGCCGGGCGAGTACCGCCCTCTGACCGAGGCGGAGCTTTCGGCA
>CALWBS010000326.1 GCA_944376135.1 uncultured Enterocloster sp. | reverse complement strand
GAACATCTTCCCGCAGAGCACGTTGGAGGTGCCGATGCAGCCCGCGATCATGGCGGCGCGGGCGCCGTAAGTTCCCGCGTCCGGCCCCTGGGCCCGGCGAAGGCCAAATTCCATCACCCCGTCCCCTTTGGCTGCGTACACAATGCGCTCGGTCTTGGTGGCGATGAGGCTCTGGTGGTTGATGAGGTTTAACAGGGCAGTCTCGATAAGCTGGGCCTGCATGATGGGCGCGATGACCTTGACCAAAGGTTCGCGGGGGAAGGCCACGGTTCCCTCGGGGATGGCGTAGATGTCTCCGGTGAAGCGGAATTCCTTCAGATATTCCAGGAAATCCTCCTCAAACATTCCCAGACTCCGCAGATAGGCGATGTCGTCCGGGGAAAAGCGCAGATTTTTGATGTAGTCGATGAGCTGCTCCAAGCCGGCGCAGATGGTGAAGCCGTTGCCGTGGGGATTGGTGCGGTAAAACATGTCAAATACCACGGTTTCGTTGGCGTCCTTCTCTTTAAAATACCCCTGCATCATGGTAAGTTCATATAAATCGGTAAGCAGCGTGAGATCTCTGTGTTCCATATTTCTTTTGTTCCTCCCTGATCCTACGGTCATTGTAAAGAGCGGGCAAAGACCGTGTAAAGTTTTGATGGTAGTATAGCACAAGTTGGAGAAAAGGCAAATGAAATGTTAAAAAAATAACAAAAACAAGAAACGAGGCGGAAAATGCCTTCGGGGAGAAGATAGGATTCACGGTTCGGGAAGACCTGGTCTGCAGGAATAAAACAATTGCCGTTATTAGAAGCACAAATGTGTCATCGAAAAGGCTGCTGCAAATCCCCCCTGCGCCGCAAACTTTTCACAAGATAGTTGACAATTTCCTTTCCTGTCATTATAATGAAATGGTCTATAAAAAAAGGCTTTGAAGGAGACAGTAGGCCCGCGGGAAAGCCTTAGAGAGCCGGGAAGGGTGGAAACCGGCGTGAGTAGCGCGGTGGCTGAAGATCACTCCGGAGCTGTCCGGCTGAAAGGGGTCGCCGGCGCGGGAGCGCGGCGGTGCGGACGTAAGCCGGGACGCAGTATCCAGCGTTACGGGAACTCCTATGATGGTATGCAGCAATAGGTGGTTAAACGAAGGGGTTTTTCGGCTTTCGTCCTGGTTGGGACGGAAGCCGTTTTTATATCGCCGCGGCAAAATTCGCTGCACACAACAGGACTTTTGAAGAACGGAGGAATGCAGGATGTATGACAAAGTCCCCACAGACCTAAAGTTTGTGGAACGGGAAAAGGAAGTAGAAAAATTTTGGGAAGACGAGCACATCTTTGAAAAGAGCATTAAGATGCGGGAGGGCTGCGAGCCCTATGTGTTCTATGACGGTCCGCCTACGGCCAACGGCAAGCCCCATATCGGCCATGTGGAGACTCGGGTAATCAAGGACATGATTCCCAGGTATCGGACGATGAAGGGCTATATGGTTCCGAGAAAGGCCGGCTGGGATACCCACGGACTTCCGGTTGAGCTGGAAGTGGAGAAGAAGCTGGGCTTGGACGGCAAGGATCAGATTGAGCAGTATGGCCTGGAGCCTTTTATCAAGGAATGTAAAGAGAGCGTGTGGAAGTATAAGGGCATGTGGGAGGATTTTTCCAATACCGTGGGTTTCTGGGCGGATATGGAGAATCCTTACGTCACCTATGACAACACCTTTATTGAGTCCGAATGGTGGGCTTTAAAGCAGATTTGGGACAAAGGCCTGCTCTACAAGGGCTTTAAGGTAGTTCCCTACTGTCCGCGCTGCGGCACCCCTCTGTCTTCCCACGAGGTGGCTCAGGGATATAAGGATGTGAAAGAGCGCTCAGCCATCGCCCGCTTCAAGGTCAAGGGGGAAGATGCATACATTCTCGCGTGGACTACCACGCCCTGGACCCTGCCCAGCAATCTGGCCCTGTGCGTGAACCCCAATGAAGATTACGTGAAGGTAAAGGCGCCCGACGGCTATACCTATTATATCGCCAAGGCGCTGATGGAGACGGTTCTGGGAGAGGGAGCCCAGATTTTGGAAACCTATAAGGGAAAAGACCTGGAGTACAAGGAGTACGAGCCCCTCTACGCCTGCTCCGTGCCCTACTGTGAGAAGCAGCACAAGAAAGCCCATTACGTGGTGTGCGACACCTACGTGACGCTGACAGACGGTACGGGAATCGTGCACATCGCCCCGGCCTTCGGTGAGGACGATGCCAAGGTGGGCCGCAAGTATGACCTGCCCTTTGTCCAGCTGGTGGACGCAAAGGGCGACATGACGCCGGACACCCCCTTCGCTGGCAAATTTGTGAAGGACGCGGACCCGCTGGTATTAAAAGATTTGGAGGAGAGGGGCCTTCTCTTTGCCGCTCCCAACTTTGAGCACAGCTATCCCCATTGCTGGCGCTGCGGAACCCCGCTCATCTACTACGCGAGAGAGTCCTGGTTCATCAAGATGACGGCGGTGAAGGATGATCTGATCCGCAACAACAACACCATCAACTGGATCCCAGAGTCCATCGGCAAGGGCCGCTTCGGCGACTGGCTGGAAAATATCCAGGACTGGGGCATTTCCAGAAACCGGTATTGGGGAACTCCCTTAAATATCTGGGAGTGCGAGTGCGGCTGCCAGCACTCCATCGGCAGCATCGAGGAGTTAAAGAGCATGTCCGATAATTGCCCGGAC
>CALWBS010000325.1 GCA_944376135.1 uncultured Enterocloster sp. | reverse complement strand
CGCTCCCCTAATATGGCTTTTTCCCTTGTAGTGCAGAGGCGCAATCGACTAGCATTTTTCCAGGGTGCCCATTCCTTTTTTTTCAATTTTCATAATCGAACCTCTTTCTCAATACAGAGACCGCCGGAAGCGTCGAAAGCTGCCACTGCCGGCGGTCATTTGCGTTTAAAGTACTGTGCCAATTACTGCTGCCGTTCTAAGATAGGCCGCATCATGGAGCTGGCCTGCACCAGATCCTGTTTCCACTCGGGATTTCCCGTATACCAGAATTCCGTCACAAACCGGCGCACGCCGCAGTCCCAGGCGGTTTTGATGCCGGATTCAAAATCCACATGGCCGGTGCCAAAGGGCACTTCCCTAAATACCCCGGGTACGGTTTCCTTCAGATGCATGGAAGTTAGATGCCCGGTTCCTAGCCGGATATCCTCACATACGTCTGTACCATAGGTTTTGGCCGCGTTTGTCAGATTGCCCAGATCCGGATACACGCCAAGATACAGGGAATTGACCGCATCCACATATTTCATGGATTTTTCTACGGTATTCATGAATTCCGTCTCCATGGTTTCGAAGCCCAGTATAACACTCTTGCGTTCTGCCATTTCCACGGCTTTTTTTAAACTCTCTTCAAAGAGCCGGCGGGTTTCTTCTGTTCCTTCTTCGTAATACACGTCATAGCCGGCAAGCTGGATGACCCGAATTCCCAAATCGTCCGCCAGGGAAATGGCTTTTTCCATGATCTCCATACTCCGTGCTCGCGTCATTTCGCTGGGGCTTCCCAGAGGATACTTACGGTGTCCGCTTAAACACATGCTGCGGATGGGAACTCCGATTTTTTCCATTGTTCGGACCAATTCCAGGCGCTCGGAAGAGTTCCAGTCAAGGCGGGCAAGTTTTTCATCCGTCTCGTCAATGCTGATTTCTACAAAATCAAAGCCTGCGCTTTTGGCCTCGGAGAGCCGCTCCTCCCAGGAGAGGAAGGAGGGCATGGCCTTTTCATACAGACCTAATGTATATTTCTTCATAGGAGCCTCCTGCTTACAGAAGGGAGCGGAAGGGGATGTTCTGGGGATGCTCGAAGCAGTCCTCGAAGCCCCGGCGGTAGTGGTACTCTCTCTTGTCTTTGTCGGCCGGATATACGTACTTGCCGCCCACATCCCAAATGAAGGGGTGGAATTTATAGTCCAGACGGTATTTCTTCATCTCATAGAGCACGTTGATCTCGTTGGTGTCCGCCTTGAAATTGGTCCACACATCGTAGTGAATGGGGATTACCACCTTGCACCGCAGGGCCTCGGCCATGCGCAGGATGTCCACGGAGGTCATTTTGTCGGCCATTCCTACAGGGTTCTCGCCGTAGGAACCAAAGGCTACATCCACATCATGGTCCTTGCCGTGCTTTGCAAAGTAGATGGAGTAGTGGGAGTCGCCGCTGTGGTAGATATTGCCACCAGGTGTCTTGACCAGATAGTTTACGGCCTTCTCATCCATGTCCATGGGGCAGATGCCGGTGAGCTCTTCACGGTTCTCAGAGGTATCGTCCGTGGTCACAAGGCAGGTCCGGTCAAATGAATCCAGCACAACCACCTCAATATCTTTGATTTTGATCACATCACCGGGCTTTACGACGCGGCAGCGGTCCTCGGGAACTCCCCATTTTATCCAGGTCTCCACGGATTTCTTGGGTCCGATGAAAGGAACGGGCATTTCCTTTCCGCTCTCATCCACGGTAGTCATGCCGCTCTGGATTACGTGGGCCGCGTAGTTGGGATCCATGTGATCCTGATGATAATGGGTGGCAAACACAGCGTCCACCTGCTTTACGGCAAAGGGGTCCAGCACAAAAGGAACAGCACGCAAGTTGGGCTGCATCATTCGTGCGCCGCACATATTGGCCATTTGATGGCCGGGCTTCATCTTGCCGTCACCGTGGGTGCGTTTCCCGTTTCCGCACCAGAAATCGATGGTGATATTGCAGCCGCCGGGAGTTTTAAACCAGATGCCTGTGCAGCCAAGCCACCACATGGCCACATTGCCCGGCTCAACTACTTCATTTTCAATCTCTTCATTTAACCAGGTTCCCCACTCGGGGAAAGTGTTCATAATCCACTGTTCTCTTGTCAAAGTATCAATCTTGCTCATATGCCGTTCTCCTTTTCTTTCATCTTGTTCCAGCGCTCCTTTATGAAGAACGCAGCCATTTTGGGTTCCCTTGTTCTAGTGAAAATGCCCTTTTTGTTGCCCTGTACCCGCTTGATATTTTCCGCTGTGGCGAAATCCGCGAAATTCCAGATGTGCTCGCCGGTGATGTAAGGCAGCTGGTCAAATACCTGACTGTAGGCTTTTAAAAATGCGGTCTGGTATTCCTCGCTGAAAAGCCCTTCGTTGATGTCGTGCATGCCGGCGATGGTATCTGCTCCGTACTCACCCAGCATAATGGGCGTATTCGGGCAGCGCTTGTGGAAGCGCTCCAGCTCATCCTTTAAAAGCGCAGCGGCTCCGGGAAGATTGCCTTCCGTGTCGTACCAGCCGCGGTAGCGGTTGATCACTAGCACATCGCATAACTCCGCCACCTTGCATTTTTCTGGACTGGAGCCCTCGTAGGTCACCAGAGTGGCCGGACGGTGCTGGGGATCCTCTTTGCGGACCAGATTCAAAAGCGGTTCAAAATATTC
>CALWBS010000324.1 GCA_944376135.1 uncultured Enterocloster sp. | reverse complement strand
GACTTCTGATCCTCGGGCACCCGGATGGGGCTTAAAGGAATAATAGGAAGAAGCAGGCTGTTGAGCTCTGAAAGATCCCACTTCTCTGCGGTCTGGTCATCTGAGATGGACATATCCACCGCATTCTCCACGATATCCGTAATCATCTTGAGGACAAGATCCCGCATGTTGTCCCCGTCCAGAACCTTGCGGCGCTCCGCGTAAATGACCTCGCGCTGCTCATTGTTGACCTCATCAAATTTGAGAAGCTGCTCACGGATGCCAAAGTTGTTGCTCTCAATTTTCATCTGCGCCTTCTCAATGGCATTGGAAAGCATCTTGTGCTCGATCTGCTCGCCCTCCGGCACACCCATAGCCTCAAACATATGCATCAGCCTCTCTGAGCCAAAGAGGCGCAGCAGATCGTCCTCCAATGACAAGTAGAAACGGGACTCACCCGGATCGCCCTGACGTCCGGAACGGCCGCGGAGCTGATTGTCGATACGGCGTGACTCATGGCGCTCTGTTCCGATAATTTTGAGGCCGCCCAAGGCTTTTGACTCGTCATCCAGCTTGATATCCGTACCACGGCCTGCCATGTTGGTGGCGATAGTCACGGAACCGTGAATACCCGCGTCCGCCACAATCTCAGCCTCCAGCTCGTGGAACTTGGCATTCAGCACCTTGTGGGGAATACCGCGACGGTTTAACATTTTGCTTAAAAGCTCTGAGGTCTCGATGGCGATGGTACCTACCAGCACGGGCTGTCCCTTTTCATGAGCCTTCTCCACCTCGTCCACAACCGCCTTAAACTTTTCTTTCTTTGTCTTGTATACCGCATCATCCCAGTCCTTGCGGATCATAGGCCGGTTAGTGGGGATGGCGATTACGTCCATGCCGTAAATATTGCGGAACTCTTTCTCCTCGGTAAGAGCCGTACCGGTCATACCAGCCTTCTTATTAAATTTATTAAAAAAGTTCTGGAAGGTGATGGTCGCCAGCGTGCGGCTCTCCCGGCGCACATTCACATGCTCCTTGGCCTCGATTGCCTGGTGCAGTCCGTCGGAATAGCGCCGGCCCGGCATAATGCGTCCCGTGAACTCGTCGACAATCAAAACCTCATTGTCCTTCACCACGTAGTCCTTATCCCTGAACATCAGGTTGTTGGCGCGCAGAGCCAGGATAATGTTGTGCTGAATCTCCAGGTTCTCCGGATCCGCCAGGTTTTCAATATGGAAGAACTCCTCCACCTTGCGCACGCCCTGCTCGGTCAAGTTCACCACTTTATCCTTCTCATCCACCACGAAATCGCCGGTCTCCTCAATTTCCTCGCCCATGATAGCGTCAATCTTGGAAAATTCCTTGGAAACTGTTCCGCGCTCCAGCTGGCGGGCCAGCACGTCGCAAACCTCGTAGAGCTTAGTAGACTTGCCGCTCTGACCGGAAATAATAAGGGGCGTCCGGGCCTCGTCAATGAGAACCGAGTCCACCTCGTCAATGATGCAGTAATCCAGATCACGCAGCACCAACTGTTCCTTATAGATTGCCATATTGTCGCGCAGATAGTCAAAGCCCAGCTCATTATTGGTTACATAAGTAATGTCACAGGCATAGGCCGCCTTGCGCTGCTCGCTGTTCATCTCATTGAGCACCACGCCTACGGTCAGGCCCAGGAACCGATGCACCTGGCCCATCCACTCCGCGTCACGCTTTGCCAGATAGTCGTTGACCGTGACAATCTGCACGCCCTTGCCGCGAAGCGCATTTAGGTAAGCCGGACAGGTAGACACCAAGGTCTTTCCTTCACCTGTACGCATCTCCGCGATACGCCCCTGGTGAAGCACAATGCCTCCGATCAGCTGCACCGGGAAATGCTCCATATTGAGCGTTCTCTTGGCAGCCTCCCGCACCGTGGCGAAAGCCTCGGGCAGTATATCGTCCAGGGTTTCTCCTTTTGCCAGTCTCTCCTTGAAAATCCGGGTCTGGTCCCGCAGCTCCTCGTCAGACTTGGAGGCCATCTCCGGCCGCAGACTCTCGATCTTATCCACAATGGGCCGGATCATCTTTAATTCCCTCTCGCTGTGAGTCCCGAACACCTTTTCAATTAAGTTCATGGTATACTCTCCTAACTTCTTCCTGAATATAATACCGGAACGCCAAGGCGCCCCCGCTCATGCCGCTCCCTTGGGAGCCCGCGTGCACATCTGCGAACACCTTTTCAATCTTATTATCTGCCCGCCTCTTTATGTCTATTCCTTCTATAGAGGAACAATTTCCGCAGATAATGCACCCATGATATAATCTTATACATTGTAGCACTTGGCCCGGATTTATTCAACGGGTTCATAAAAAATTAACATTTAGGATGACCTCTTATGGTTAACTATGCACCCTGCACAAAAACTATGTTCGTTTTTTTACGCATCCACAGTATCCACAACTTGTTATGCACACAGCCCACAAAGTTATCCACAGGAAAGTTTGTCCATTTTATAAGAAAAACCAGTTATACACCAAGTTATCCACTTTATCCACAATCCTCAAACAGACAGCTCAGGAACTTTACACATTTTAAAGAAAAATTTTATTTTTGTACACTTCTGATAAACTTGCGGATAATCCAATAAAATACACGCATTTCTCTTGACATTTCAGGGAATCCTATATTAGAAATTCAACACGCTCAAATTCATTCTAAAGATATTTTTCATAAAAAATTAAGATAAATTGTTTGGCAATTTATTAGTGTTCATTGTAATTTTGCAATAAATATGCTATAATGTCTTTATCCCAACGAAAAGGAGTTGATGTTATGCGTTATACCATTACCGGACGAAATATTGAGGTAACTCCAGGTTTGAAGGCTGCCGTGGAAAAGAAAATCGGCAAGCTGGAGCATTTCTTTACGCCGGATACGGAAGTGATCGTAGCCATGAGCGCCCAGAAGGATCGCCAGAAGATCGAGGTCACTATTCCCATTAAGGGGAACACTATCCGCGCCGAGGAATCCAGCACTGATATGTATGTATCCATTGATCTGGTGGAGGAAATTATTGAACGGCAGATCCGCAGATATAGAAAGAAACTGATCGACCGCAAGCAGGCCGCTGTCTCCTTCTCCCAAGCTTTCATTGAAGAGGAGGACGAGCTTCCCGAGGACGAGATCCAGATTGTAAAAACAAAGAAATTTGCCATCAAGCCCACCAATCCCGAGGAGGCCTGCCTCCAGATGGAGATGCTGGGACACAGTTTTTATGTATTCCTCAATTCTGATACTGACCAAGTCAATGTAGTATACAAGCGCAAGAATGGAACCTACGGCCTGATCGAACCGGAATTCTAATTTTCTTTTTTATAATTTATAAAAAGGACCTGCTGCCGAATGCTTTCTAGTCTTCGGCAGCAGGTCCTT
>CALWBS010000323.1 GCA_944376135.1 uncultured Enterocloster sp. | reverse complement strand
GCTTATTCCCAAACACTGTGCCAGTTCTTTTTGATTGACTATCATCTTCCTGCCATCCCCCTTTACAGCTTCCAAAAAGCGGAAGGAAGTACCCTATTTTTTCACCCTGGAAAGAGAAAAATGCCGGACCTTCCACGACCCGCATAGGGGCCTCCCCCTCCGGTAGTACCTTGCCGCTTTGTACATGCTGTTTTTTCCCGAACATGAAGAAAAGCGCCCTTTCGGACGCTTTTCGCTTCACGTTAGTGTTTGGTTTGTTTGTTACACAATCCTTTTTGTTCCTGTTCTTCCGCAAAAGCAAGCATCAATTCCGTTATCTTTGCGGCCTGGCTGACTCCTGCAGCCTCGCAGGCCTTCTCAAACCGCTCCGCCGCTTCCCGCTTAATCTTAAACCCCTTGGTCATGTAGCCCGCTTTCTTCTGATACTTCTCGCTGGCAATTGTCTGAGGGGTGGGGTTACCTTTTGGCATTGCGATTCCTCCTCATTTTTCTGTAAATGCTTCGACCTATAAAGCCGGCCGTCACCGCAATAACTACAATGATTGCAATTCTCATTGTTAAAGATGGCGATTTATGATATACTTTTGATGTGGGGAGGATTCCTCCTCCCCGGCTGTGCTATTTCCACAGCTTGTCGATTATCAGAATGATAATCCCTGTAATGAGCCCCGTCAGGAATTGAACCGCAATTTCAATCCAGTTGACTGGGCTTTTTCTTTTCTTCCGGCTTCTGCCTTTCGCCATCTTTCTTTCACCTCCTTACAAGTATAGTATACTATAGGGTTTACCATATGTCAAGAGGTTTTTCCAATATCTTGTATTTTTATCCACTAAGTTGTCAACATATTGTGTATAACGGTTTTTATGTAAAAGAAAAGCACCCTTTCGGATGCTTAGCTTGGTTTACGGTTCGTGTTTTGGCCCATTCCCTCTCGGTGGGAATTGTGGGTCTGGTTTTCTAGTTTTACCTTTTCGGTAACGCTGTTGAATAGCTCATTGGAACTGTTTCGGTTCAGCTGCTCTTGCCTGTCTTTGTCCATTTTATCACCTCTGGGGTAGTATGGGCTGAAAATGGTGGGGATATGCGTCTGACACTCTGGACACGTCCATCATCTTTTATTTATCTAATTTTTCAATAGGCTTGTTGAAATTAGTCAACCTAACAATCAGCTGTTCTGACAATAAGGAACGGAAAAAGAGGGCCACCAATAGGTGGCCCTTGATTATTCGGAGCTCTTTACTTTTTTCATCTCTAGTAACACTTTTGGCACTTTTTTTACATATGCTTCTAAACCGACTTCAAGAGTATACTGCTTCTTTTTTTGGCTATCCACTTTTTTAGGATACCTTTTTAATAATATTTCTGCCATAAGCACCCTCCTTCTACTATTTAAAGAACTCTGGAACAAGTTCATATAACTCTTGTGTATAGTTTAAAACAGCATTTGTCAAATTCTTTTTATTATCCTCTGTTACCTTCATTTTTGTTTTACTATCAAACGCCACAATCGCTTTTATACTTCCATCAAATCCTAAAATAGGGCAAACGAGAATAAATCTTAAGTCACTTGTTTTATTGATTTGGTATGTATTTAAATTATACTCTGTTTCATTGCTCCGTTCTAAATCATCGTCATAAAGGATTTCATGTCTTTGATAGCACCTACCGACCAATCCCTGTTGGCCCGGATATACTTCAAATTTGAGATCAGATGTAAGGCCCGGTTCCGCCAATCCTTCAAGATTCTTAATTACAAAATAAAGAGGTTGCTTTTTGTCTATTTTTCGTACTACCCGATGAATGATATCATTTTGCGGGACAAAAATACGAATATCTATATCACATCTTTCTCGATGCAAAATATTGCTTAATACTTTAAGCAGAATTTCTTTATTATTTTTTATTAAGCGATCCCGTTGTAGGTGATATTTCCGTTCATTCAGTTGAGCAACTATCAAAGGACAAGTTAATAAGAGAAAGGTCAATATTACACCCAAAAGGGCAAAACATTCTTTCACAAGTGCAACCGGTATTTCTGCTCCAATATATTGCTTTTCCTGTAATTGTCCAAGTACATCAGATTGGCCTAGCCATGCACATAATGCCGGGAATAATGAAAACACAATTCCCTGTATCCAAATTGTCCTAAGTTTTTTCATAGTTACCTCTTTGTGTATTTTATTATATTCAAAATTAGGTTATTAATCAACTATTTATAGCTAATCAATTTTGAATTTTTTATTATCATACATCAAAATTCGACAAAAGAAAATCCCCCGCCACCCGGCAGAGACTCCTAAAGGGAGAATCTATTTGTATTTAAACAAAAATCAGCCGCCAGGGTATAACGCCCGGCGGCCGCATGTATGCTAACAAGGGGAGGTCTAAATGGGTTTATCCATTGATTCCAGTTTACACTATAACATTTTTAAAACGGACAATCCGGACAAAGCGGACAAATTTTATTTTTCTGCCATGAATCTTTCAAATTCTTTTCGAACTCCTTCTCCCGTAGCCTTTCGCCCTATTCGTTCTGCTACCCTTTCCCATGTCAATCCATCGAAAATCTTATACCGAATAATCCGCTGCATCCGCATAGGAATAGTTGCCATCCATTCCTCCACTTGCAGCTTAATTGCTTCTGCTGCAGCCTTACGCTTTTCCAAGAGTGCCTCCTGTTGGTCCAGCCTATTTTGCTCTTGGTCATCATACGGAATTCCGTGGATGGTATAGCTTATCTGACCAAAGGGAAAGTCATAATCCGACATCTTGACCTTATCTGTGACAATCTCCCGCCTGCGGCGCCGTATCCGCTCAATCTCCCGCTCGGTATCCTTAACCAGTTCGCAAGCATCTATGTATTGATACAGTATTGACTTGTCCATCGGCCTCACCTCCCACGCATCTGATTAACATTTGATATCAATCCCCACCTGCTCAATAGCCTTTTGCCGTATCTCGTCCAGGTTCTCCTCTCCCTCGATCCAGGGCCGCACCATCTGATCCACAGCCCGCAGTGCCCGAAGGCACCGCTCCCGGCCGAATCCGAACTCCTGATGGAGGACCAGGGTCA
>CALWBS010000322.1 GCA_944376135.1 uncultured Enterocloster sp. | reverse complement strand
CAAAGAGTACTAGATATACCAAAGTGTTTAAAAGAAAATAAAATAGTAGAGGTAAAATTCTCAGAATAAAGACATGAAAAAATTTTAAATTGTCTGTAACTATTACAATTACAATTACTTAACTAGGAGATAATGGTTATCTTAAAATTAAGCAGTATTTTAAAGATTTCAATTGTCTCTTTTTCTGTTTTCCAATTTACATTTTTATCCAGATTTTAAAAATATACGCACATAAAATAAAAAATGAATTATAATAAAAAAGTAAACCTTATAACAACAGGAAAATGAAATAATTTTCCGCGACTTTTTAAGGAGGCTGAAAGCTATGAAGGAACAAAGCACTGTGACTCCAAGAACCTTACCGGGTTTCATGGAGCTTCATCCAACAGAACAGGTGCTGTTCAATCAGATGAAGGAAAAAATTCAGAAGTCTTATGAAAGATTTGGATTTTTGCCACTGGACACACCTGTACTGGAGTTGTCTGAAGTTTTGCTTGCCAAAGCAGGCGGGGAAACAGAAAAGCAAATCTATCGTTTCACAAAAGGCAATACTGATTTGGCTATGAGATTTGACCTCACTGTACCTCTTGCTAAGTTTGTAGCTCAGAACTATGGAAACCTCCAGTTTCCGTTCAGAAGATACCAGATTGGCAAGGTATACAGAGGGGAAAAACCTCAAAAGGGAAGGTTCCGTGAATTTTATCAAGCGGACATTGACATCATTGGTGACGGTGAGTTGTCCCTGTTGAATGATGCTGAAATCCCTAGCGTTATTTACACAACGTTTAAAGAACTTAACTTGGGAGACTTTACTATTCACATCAACAACAGGAAGATTCTTAACGGTTTCTTTGAGTCCTTAAATCTTGCAGAAATCTCTACGGATGTTTTGAGAGTGATTGACAAGATTGAGAAAATTGGAGAAGAAAACGTAAGAAACGAATTACGTGAATTGGGTGTTACGGTAGAGGCAATCGATAAAATCATTGCATTTATTTCGATTGATGGTAATGACAGCGAGAAAATTAGCAAGCTTGAAAGTTTAGAAATCGTAAATCCTGTATTTGCGGATGGTTTGTTCGAACTTAAAGAGGTTGTAAAGAATATAAAGTTGTTTGGGGTTCCCGAAGATAACTTTATGATTGACTTGACAATCGCAAGAGGTTTGGACTACTATACCGGAACGGTATATGAGACGTTTCTTAATGATTACAAGCAAATTGGAAGCGTATGCTCTGGGGGAAGATATGATAATTTGGCTGGTTACTATACAGACAAAGCACTTCCTGGAGTTGGTATTTCTATTGGTCTGACTAGATTGTTTTATCAGCTTAATGAACTTAAGTCCATTAATGCAGATAAAGAGTCTATTTCAGAGGTGCTCGTAATTTCAATGTCTGAAGACATTTCAGCATGTATTTCAGTAGCTACTGCTTTTAGAAAAGAAGGCATTAATACAGAAATTTATATGCTGAATAAAAAAACGAAGGCAAAGTTTAAGTATGCCGACAGGCTTAAGATTCCGTATGTAGCAATTATTGGCGAGGAAGAACAGAGAAATGGTACTGTTTCGCTCAAGAATTTGGCTACAGGAGAGCAGAATACTGTTACTGTTGAAGAAGCAGTTCAGCTCTTAAAAAGGTAAAGAAATGGTGGTTTCATCATTTCAAAATAATTTAATCACATAGGAGGAATGTGCCGTGAAACGGTCAATCGCAAACTCCATTCCGCTTGGAACGGAGGACGTTATTGGCTATGATGCACGCATTAAAGACTATGTGCTTGGCAAGATTGGTTCTGTGTATGAGCGGTTTGGCTTTGAACCGCTCTATACTCCACTTGTCGAGAACGCCGAAGTCTTCAATGGTCATCATGGTGAAGGCGAAGCTTTGCTTTTTAAGCTCAGCGACAAAAAGGGAGAACAGTTGGTTCTTAAATATGATTCAACCGTACCACTCGCTCGTGTAGTGAGTATGTACCCTGATCGTATTAAGCCACCATATAAGAGATATCAACTTCAGGAATCTTTTAGAGATGATGAAGTTGATAAAGGTCATTTCCGCGAATTTGTTCAGTGCGATGGTGATATCGTAGGTGCCGAAACATTGTTGGCGGATGCAGAAATCGTTATGATCGCATATGAAGGGTTGTCAGGAATTGGCTTTGATGATTTTACTATTCGTCTGAACCACCGTAAAATTATGCATGCGATTGCAGAAAAAGCAGGAGTCTATACTCAAGCAGGAGTTTTGCAAATTCAGCGTGCTATTGATTATGCGGATAAGGTTATCAAAGATGGTGTAGATGGCATCAGAAAAGACCTTAAAAGACGTGAAGTGGATGATAAAGTCGTTGACATTATCTGTGAACTCGTAGAGATGGTAACTGATGATGCGTATGAGACGCTTAATAATATTCAGAACTATTTCAAGGGTTTCGATATTGCCATAGAGGGAATTAATGACTTGAAAGCAATTTTAGAGTATATTCCCGAAAAGGTAAGAGAGGTAATTAAGATTGATTTCACGCTTGCTAGAGGTGCTGATTATTATACCGGCTTTATTCTTGAGGCTGTTATTAATGGTATTAAGTTAGGAGCAGTTTTGGGCGGAGGTAGGTTTGATAATCTGGTGGAAGCATTCAGTGACGAAAAAGTTCCAGCGGTTGGTATGGCTTTCGGTCTTGAAAGAATTATTACTGCGATGAAGGAACTGAAGTTAAATGAAAAGCTTCACATTGCACCTAATAAAATCCTTTTGATGGACAATTTAGCGAAGCAGAAGGATGTTGTGGCGTGTGCAGAAATGCTTCGAGAGAAGTTTGATGTAAGTATTTTGTATGGCATCGAGGATTTTGATACTGCATATGAATATGCACGACATTATCATTTTAAGCTTATGGTGGAAGTGAAAGACACTAAAGTAGTGAAAATCACACGCCTTCCCGTAAAGTATAGTGTTGAATATTCGGCAGAAGTACTCGAAAATGTGGTTGAACAGGGATACACTGTTGTATAATCAGTAACGAAGACCCGCGAGATTTTTTCTCGCGGGTCTTCGTAGTTCATATATTTATTTCGCTACCTGTACGCAAATATTTAATTCTATCGTGAAGAGTATTTTTTAAATAAGCATATGCAGGATCACCAGTGCAGTGACAGCTATATGTTTGTGTTATATTATATTTTAAATATTTAGCGACCTCATCAAGTTCAGAAGTTTTTATATGCGTTTTACTAATAGGATCATCTACTAAATGTAAACCGCCTATTACATAATCAATATGAGTAATATTAAAAATTTTTTTTATGCTATTCCCGATGTTTATAATTCCTTTATGTGAGCATCCACTAAATAAATAAAATTTATTGCTGCTTTTTATAATCATTGCTTGCTCATGTTCAAAATAATCTTGCCTAAAAACATTTGATTTTTCATTGATTAGCATTGCTTCATTGTTGTAAGTTATCTTTTTTTCAATTATGATATTAGGAACTAAAATTATATCATTTGTTATATTATAAACAGTTTCACCAGTAAACACGATTCTATCTGAATATTTTTCGAGAATTTCAGAATCTAACCCAATATATTCTATGTCTTGTCCATTCTTAAAATAATAGTTTTTAAAACTATTTCTTTGTATAAATATTTTTGCCTTATTATTAACATGTAAAAAAGGAATGATTCCACCTCCATGATCAAAATGTCCGTGAGAAAGTATTAGATAATCGACATCCTTTAAGTTAATATTTAGTTTTTCGCTATTACTTACTAAAACGTCTGATGGACCAGCATCAAACAAGATATTCTTATCATTATATTTTATATATAATGATAAGCCATGTTCATTTTTTAAAAATGGAAAATTTTCATCTAAAGTATCTTCTACAATTGTTCTAATATACATTTTTTACCTCCAAAAAAATACACATAAGACATTGTGCATCTTACGTGTATATAAATAAATACTTTCTTCAGACACACATCAAAACATATATGCCTGAAAATATCAAGCATATTTTAAATTTGATGATGTGAATGATGAAAGTATACTAAATTTATCATTATTAAATCTCCTTAAATTTAATTAAAATAATTAAAAACATTATAATTTTATCATTTTATAAATATAAAGTCAATATAATTATGTGAATTTGGTGGACAAC
>CALWBS010000321.1 GCA_944376135.1 uncultured Enterocloster sp. | reverse complement strand
CCGTTCTCAGCGGCAACCCGCATCTCCAGGTTCTTCTTGGTGCTGTCGGTTACAACCTCGCCCAGCAGCTCAGCGAACTTAGCGGCATGCTCTGCCTCCTCAAAAGCAGCTCTTCTCCAGTACTCGCCGATCTCCGGATATCCTTCTCTGTAGGCAACGCGGGACATAGCCAGATACATGCCAACCTCAGAGCACTCGCCCTCAAAGTTCGCGCGCAGGTCTGCCATAATATCCTCGGGAGCGCCCTGCGCTACGCCAACCTCATGCTCGCAGGCCCAAGACATCTCATCTGCCTTCTGCTCTTTGAACTTGGAAGCCGAAACGCCGCACTGGGGACACTTCTCCGGAGGATTCTCTCCTTCATAAACATAACCGCATACGGTACAAACCCATTTCTTCATATTGATGTCTCTCCTTTTTATCTTTTAATTTTAATAATAGTAATTGTTATTGTTATTAATATTAATATACTCCAAAATTTGGGCTTTGTCAAGGAGAAAATAAAAAAAGGAGAGGAAAAAAATTCCTAACAGCCGGTTGGAAGGCTGCCAGGAATTTTTTCTTGAAATTAAAAGTTTTCAAATGAAGAAACGAGTAAACACAAGACTGGATAAGGCTAAGATAATAGCTCCTCCCAATTTAGAGATTGCAGAAGCATAGGCAATTAAAGACATGCGGTTAGTCGCTGTCAACAATATTACATCTGCACTGTCTCCGCGATTAGAACAGGTTAAACCAGCTACAATAACAGCATCGATGGGATAAAAGCCGACTAAATATCCCATTAGTCCGGAGCCGATTGCTACGCCCAGAATAATCAATAAGTTGATCAGTATATTCTCTAAAGTTAATGCGCTTAGGAAATCGCCAAAATCTAAAAGCGCTACACCCATTCCTGCAAATACCATAGGGCCCATTTTGCCGATAATAAAGTCGGACATTACCTCTGCACCATAGCGGAGATTTTTGGGAATTAAGTTAAATACATTGGCTAGAGTTAAAAATAAAATGAGGTATGCAAAGGGATGAATGATAACACCGAATATGGAGGGCAGCAGCATGTTTCCAAAGATGTTTGCCAACGCGTAAAAACTAGCGGCTACCAGAAAAGCATTGGCTAAATCAAGTTTTGTGGGTTCATACGGCTCTTCTACCTTGACATCTTCGTCGGAGGTTACCTTTAATAAATTCTTCCCATCTCCGGCAAGGTGAGGAAAGAGCTGTCCTATTCGATTTAAAAGAACACCAGTTATAAGAGCAATGGTGCTGCCAAGAGTGAGAATGGCAATAGCAGTGGAATAGTATGCGTCCTTGGAGGAGCCGGTAACCTGCTCAAAAATTTGACTCATGGGCACTGCACCGGATCCATTGCCGCCTCCCAAATTGGGGAGAACATAGTATGCAAGCGTCTCTCCTACGGGCTTTCCAAAAAGGAATCCGCCTAAAATACCAAATAGAGCTGCTCCGGCGACGGCGCCTACAAAAACAGGTCCGCAGCGTTTTAAAGTTTTGAGAAGCATATGACGGTCGATCGTTAATAGCCCACCGGCAATTAGAAAAATAATATAGAAATTTAGGAAATTCATGTCATTATAAAAATAAGAAATGGATTCAGTGTATTTTTCCGGAATCACATTAATATATACCAGAAAAGAGGGAAGCATCATAGCCATCATACCTCCGCCGCCAATCCAAGTATTCCAAATGGGGAGTTTCCCGCCGACCCAGAAACAAAAGATACCGATGACCATTAAAAGACCGATGATAGACATTAGATCGGTTCCAAGAGTGCCGGTGGCAGCGCCGATTAGGACGGGTATGCTAAGAGCGGCATACAAGTATACAGGGACATCATGCATTTTATAATGCAATACTTTGGACAATATTGAAGAATGGTTGCCTTTTGTTTCAGATGTCATAGTGGATCCTCCTTTTCAAATTACTATTGATTTAAGAAAAATTCGCTATGTATACGAGCTAAATACAATTATATTATTTGTAAAAAAGGATGTCAATATAAAAAAGTATATTTTTGGTAAAAATTATTAAACTAGTAAAAATATACAAAAATAAATTGTAAAATTTATCTATTTATCTGTTGAATATTTGGGGAATAAGTGATATCATATTAAATACATAATGTATACGAGCTAAATACAAATAATAAAGAGGTACTGTGAATGAGCCCAATAAACTCGATCAAATGGGGATGTGTGGCAGATGATTTTACGGGTGCAGCGGACATGGCCTCATTTTTAACAGATGTGGGTGTCCGGACAGTGCTGATATGTAAATCTTCCTTGAAAAATGAGATTTTGACGGAGGATGCGCAGGCGCTGGTAGTTGCTCTAAAAACTCGCTCGATTCAGGCAGGTCAGGCCAGGCAGCAATGTTTGGAGACTTTTAAATGGTTGGAAGAACAAGGATGTACAAAGTTTTATTATAAGTACTGCTCTACATTTGATTCAACAGACCAAGGAAATATTGGCCCTGTAATTGACGAAGTATTAGAGACATGGGATCTTCCATTTACTATTTTGTGCCCTTCACTTTTAATAAATGGGAGAACTGTAAAAGACGGCATTTTGTATGTACACGGCATACCCCTCTCTGAAACGAATATGCGCAATCACCCTCTCACACCTATGCGCCATAGCTATTTAAAAGAACTTATGAAACATCAGGGCAAATATCCCTGCATCAATTTGAACTGGAAGCTTTTGGAGTCAGGGAATGAGGAAATTCGCAGGTTTGTAGAAAGATGCAAAAATTCTTATCCGCATTTTTATCTGGCAGCCGACTGTTTTAAGGAAGAACATAATCATATTCTGTCCAGGGCTTTTGGGGGCGAACGATTTCTTACCGGCAGTTCCGGGCTTGCCCCGGCATTGGCAGAATACTACTGGGGAAAAGGATGCCGGGAGGAGATAAGGGATTTTGCAATAGATGATATGCCTCGTCTTCTTCTGTCGGGAAGTTGCTCCGAGATGGTAGGAAAGCAGATTAGACGCTATCAGTCGCAGGGAGGGTGCACTATAGAGCTGGATACGAAAAAAATATTAATGGGAGAATTAACAGATGGGGACATATGGAATATGGTAAAAAGCAAGGGAAAACAAGATGTCCTGGTATACAGTTGGAGCAGAGCGGAGGATATTCGAAGGCTGCAGGATGATTTTGGAACGAAAAATGTTTCGCAGACATTGGAGTACATTATAGGAAATTTAGCCTGCCGTGCGTTTGCAGACGGTTATCGAAGAATTATTGTGGCGGGAGGAGAGACATCTGGAGCCGTGACGCGGGCATTGGATATTTCCTCCTTTCGGGTATTGGGAAGCATCGACCCGGGAGTGCCCCTTCTGATTCCGCGGGATAAAGGAAAGGAATCTCTGCGTTTGGTATTAAAATCTGGAAATTTTGGATCAGAAGACTTTTTTATCAAAGCTTTGCGGGAGGAGGGAAAATAATGGACGAATTGACAGAGAAGAAAAAAGATGCTGTCTGGATAGCCCACTCACTGTTCAATAGGGGAAAAACCAGCGGAACCTCTGCAAATATCAGTTTCCTTCATGAAGGAAATGTATATATATCGGCTAGCGGATCATGTTTTGGCACGCTTAAAGCAGAAGACCTAGTTTTAGCTCCGCTGGAGGGAACAGGGGAATTCTCTGAAAAGAGACCTAGCAAAGAATTGAGGCTTCATCAGATCTTATACCATTTAAATCCGGAGATGAGAGCTGTTATACATACGCATGGCCCCTATGCAGTGCTTTGGTCGTGTCTTTCACACCATGATCCGGAAAATGTAATGCCGGTTTATACGCCTTACCTGGAAATGAAGCTGGGAAGGATTCCCATAGTTCCATACGCTCCGCCGGGATCAGAGGAGCTGTTCAGAAATATGGAGCAGACAGCACAAGGAGCGAGAGGAGTTCTTTTAAAAAATCATGGTGCGGTTGTTGCCGGACGGAATCTGATGAACGCATTTGAATGTTTGGAAGAATTAGAACAAAGTGCTTTTACAGCATGGATGCTTTACGGGCGCCAGGCGGACCGTTTAGAGGAGTTAATAGAAGGAGGTCAAAATGAAAAAATTTAATATTGCAGTTATGCCGGGAGATGGAATTGGAAAGGAAATTACGCTGCCATCTTTATCATTGATTCAGCAGGTGGGCAA
>CALWBS010000320.1 GCA_944376135.1 uncultured Enterocloster sp. | reverse complement strand
GATACCCAAGCTACGCTGGACGACGTGAATGTACTGCGTGAAAGAGCCGGTATTCCTCTCTGGACGCTGGACAACATCAAGACTGCCGAATACGGCCAGCCGAAGGATGTCCATAAGATTATCGAGGAAGAGCGTATGCTGGAATTTGCATGGGAAGGACTCCGTCGTTTCGATGTGTTCCGCTGGCGCCAGACGCTGGACCGCAAGTATCCGGGCGGACATACCTTGCGACAGGGTGATCGCTATCTGGAGATACCTTACAACTCTCCTTCGGTATGCGAATATATCCCGCAGGCCCAGTATGATGCTTATCCCTACGATTTGGGACAGAATCCCTGATCGGGTGTGAAGATACCTTCCGTATCCGAATGCAGACAAACATTCGGATACGATTAAAAAAATTGTTTCATCTATAAATAGCAGAACTTGTAAAATGAAAAAGTTATCATATTTATTCTTGCTCCTTCTGGCATTTGTGTATGCCGGATGTGCCGAAACGGAGCAGCCCTATGTGGGATATGTGGTGATAGAGCGTGCGGTAGTCGAAGCTGAGGCCAATTCGACAGCTACCATAACTGCCGACACGGACATCGACTCGCCGATTGAAATCAAATCCATCGATTTTGGAGAAGGGGTGGACGAATGGTGTACCATCTCTACCAGCGGTAAGGAGATTACGGTGACTACGACTCAGGCCAACACGGGTGCGAACTACCGTACGGCCACGGTCAATGTGAAATGCGGTTATTGGTTGAAGTCATTCCAGGTGCTGCAGAAATATGCCGGACAGGAATATCTGCAGTACGACTGGACGCGCTGGACTGCTACCGGCAACAGTGTAGAGAGCAGCGACGGTGGCGGTTATGCCAGCCTGTTCAGTGATGACCGTACGACTTACTGGCACAGCCAGTATAGTGGCGACGCTCCCTCTTTGCCTTATTGGATTGTCGTGGATATGCAGGAAGAATTGGAGATTGCCAAATTTGATATCGGTAGAAGATATTATGCAGGCAATGGCAATAATTACGGTTCGGTGAAGACCTTGAAGCTGTATGCCAGCACGGACAACGAGAACTTTACGGAAGTGGGCGGCTTTACCTTCACTTTCCCCTGGACGGCTCCTGATGGAACCGTTGTAGAGGGTCCGAATAGCCCGCTGATTCCGGCTTATGAGGAGATTTTCCCGGCGGAACCGGTAAAGGCTCGTTACATGAAGATTGAGATTACCGAAACCAACACAAGCAACAATGCCTGCCAAATAGCCTATTTTAAGGCATACGAAAAAATTTAAAGCCATAATTTCTTCTACCTTTTAAAATCTAAGTATCTTTGCGGAGGATGCCCGATGGTAAGGTCTGGCATCCTCTTTTTATAACATGGACTGAATCTAAAGATCATGAAAAGAATGAAAGCGTTGTGCTTGTTTCTGCTGGGAGTATGGATGTCTTTTCCCCTGGGTGCACAGATTGTCCGCGTGTATGACGTGGCCGACTTTGGCTTGAAGGCGGGCGGCACGAAAGATGCGTCGGCCGTGTGGCAGAAGATGCGAAAGAAAATCAAGGCCGAATGTGGAGACGGTGACAGCGTAGTGGTCCGTTTTCACGAAGGAACCTATCATTTCTATGAAAAAGGTGCGACCGTCCGGGAGTACTATATTTCCAATCACGATCAGGACAATCCGAAGAAAGTGGGACTTGCTTTGGAGGACATGAAGCGGCTGACGCTGGACGGCGGCGGGGCTTCGTTTGTCTTTCATGGGCGGATGCTGCCAGTCTCTCTGCTCCGTTCGGAGGGGTGCACGCTGAAAAATTTCAGTATAGACTTTGCCAATCCACATATCGCGCAGGTAGAGATAGTGAAGAACGACCCTCGGGAGGGTATCACCTTCAAACCTGCTCCGTGGGTAAAGTACCGCATTTCCAAGGACAGCGTATTCGAAGCATACGGCGACGGCTGGACGGTGAGGCACAACTGGGGCATTCCTTTTGAAAAATCGACCAAACGGATTGTCTACAACGCCGGTGACCGTGGCTGCAACACCCGGGGAGCTTTCCTGACGGACGACGGTTGTGTACAGGCGCCTGCCTGGAAGGACGAGAAGCTGGTGCCGGGTACCATCTTCGTGATGCGTGGATGGGGGCGGCCTACGCCGGGAATATTCCTGTCGCACAACGTGGATACGCGCCTGGAGAACATCCGGGTGCACTATGCCGAAGGGATGGGGTTGCTGGCACAGCTTTGTGAAAACATCACGCTCGAGAAGTTTCAGGTCTGCCTGAAGGGAGACGACGATCCGCGTTACTTCACGACGCAGGCCGATGCTACCCATTTCTCGGGCTGCAAGGGAAAGATTGTTTCCTGCAACGGCTTGTACGAGGGAATGATGGACGATGCCATCAATGTGCACGGCACGTATCTGAAAGTCATCAAACGGCTGGACGACCATACCTTGGTGGGTCGCTACATGCACGACCAGGCCTGGGGCTTCGAATGGGGACGGGCAGGTGACGAAGTGCAGTTCATCCGTTCGCGTACCATGGAACTGACAGGCGGGACGAACCGCATTGCTTCCATCCGTCCTTACGACCGCGAGACGACGGAGGGCGTACGGGAGTTTCTGATCACCTTCCAGGAGCTGGTAGATGCCTCTGTCAGTGAAGCGGACGGCTTCGGCATTGAAAATCTGACATGGGCTCCCGAAGTGGTGTTCGCGGGCAATCTGATTCGGAACAACCGGGCCCGGGGAGCCTTGTTCAGTACGCCACGGCCTACGTTGGTGGAAAACAATACCTTTGACCATACTTCGGGTACGGCCATCCTGTTGTGCGGTGACTGTAACGGATGGTTTGAGACAGGTGCCTGCCGCAGGGTTTTGATTCGAAACAACCGTTTCATCAATGCCCTGACCAGCCTGTACCAGTTCACCAATGCTGTGATATCCATATATCCCGAAATTCCCGAACTGGAGCAACAACAGGCTTATTTCCATGGTGGGAAAGACGGCGGCATTGTGATTGAGGGCAATACGTTCGACACGTTCGATGCCCCTATCCTGTATGCGAAGTCGGTCGATGGTCTGGTCTTTCGGAACAATGTGATTCGGACGAACCGGGAATATCCTCCGTTCCATTTCAACCGGAACCGTTTCCGGCTGGAACGGGTGACGAATGTGTCGATTGCGGAGTGACAGACCGGTAAGAAACAGACCGGTTTGACCGATGGGACCTGTTTGTCGTCAAGCTGAAGGCTGGCTGAAACGTAAAGCTCAATCTGCAGGCCAAGGACGGTCTACTGGTGAACAAGCGGATGGAAGTCAGAAAGTTTTGAAAAAGAAAGGGATATTCTTGTTTCGTGAGCAAGTAATGTCTACCTTTGCGACATATTTAATAGAAGAGGCGCGTGGCGGTTCGAAACCATGGGCCGGACGCGCTCCCTTCTTTCTGTGAAAAGAATCATTTTATTCTTTAACTTTTAAATATAAACCGTTTATGAAAAAAATTGGAACATTATTGTT
>CALWBS010000319.1 GCA_944376135.1 uncultured Enterocloster sp. | reverse complement strand
TGCTTCATTGACCCCTATCAGGGCAAGATGGCGGCTCAGTTCGCAGCGGAGCAGGGGTGGACCAAGGCCGCTGTGATCTACGCCAATGACGATGATTACTCCAACGGGTTAAAGGACGCTTTTATTGAGAACGCGGAGGCGGACGGCATCGAAGTGGTCTATGTGGGCGAGTGTACCACCACAGACACGGATTATTCCTCCCAGGCTTCCCAGGTGGTGGCAAATGGGGCGGATTTCCTGTTTTATCCCTGCTTCCTGGACACCGTTCCGCTGCTCGTAGGGGCGGTGCGGGACGCCGGATTTGAGGGCGCGATCATGGGCGGCGACGGATGGGACGGCGCGGATACCTCCGGCATGGAAGCCCAGTTCGCAAACTGCTACTTCACCAACCACTACTCCTCTGAGGACACAGCTCCCGCAGTGGCAAACTTTGTAAACAAATTCACGGAGACCTATGGAACTGAGAGCTTAAACGGCTGCGCGGCCCTGTATTACGACGCCATCTATATGCTGGAGCAGGCGGCGGAAAATGCGGGCGGAACGGATACGGCTTCCCTGGTAAAGGGAATGACCGGCATGACCTTCACAGGTGTGGGCGGGACCTTCACCTTGGATGCGAACGGGGATCCGGAGAAATCTGTTGCCATCAACACCTATGAGGACGGCCAGGTGAAATGGCTTATGACCCTCTCTCCCGAAGGCGAGCAGGAATAGCCCCGTCACGCGGGACGGGCGGCGGCAGGCTCTTGTGCTGGGGCTGGAAATAAGCCGCCGCCCTATGGGAAATACACAGTAAGGAGGCGTTCTATGACATTCTCACTCTTTTTGCAGAACCTGATCAACGGCTTGAACCAGGGCGCGATCTACGCGCTGATTGCCTTGGGTTACACCATGGTCTACGGCATCATCCGCATGATCAATTTTGCCCATGGTGATTTTATCATGATCGGGGCATATACCTTGTTTTATACGATTCCCCTCATGGTGAACGCGGGCATGCCGGCCTGGCTGTCGGTATTCGGGGCTGTGGCGGTGTGCGCGGCTGTGGGCGTCCTGGTGGAGACTGTGGCTTACCGCCCGGTACGGAAAGCCGGCTCCATGTCCGCCCTGATCACGGCCATGGCTATGAGCATTTTTCTGGAAAACCTGGCGATGGTGCTCTTTGGGGCAAGACCCCACAATGTGCAGAAGATCTTTAATCTCCCCTCGGTCAAGGTGTGGGGCGTGACCCTCTCCATGAACGTGCTCCTTACCATCTTTATCGGCGTTGCCATCATGGCCGGGCTTCAGATATTTGTGAAAAAGACGCGGATGGGAAAGGCTATGCGGGCTGTGCCCCAGGATCCGGACGCATCCATCCTGGCGGGCATCAATGTGAACAAGGTAATCACCATCACTTTTGCCATTGGTTCCGGTCTGGCAGCCGTGGCGGCCCTGATGTACTGCTCCGGCTACCCACGGGTGACCAACGATATGGGTTCCATGATGGGTATCAAGGCATTTATCGCCGCGGTATTCGGAGGAATCGGCGTGATCCCGGGAGCCATGCTGGGAGGCGTCCTGGTAGGCCTGATTGAAATTTTTGTGAAGCTTTTCGCGCCGGGCTGGTACGAGGCGGTGACCTATACGATACTGATTGTCATTCTTCTGGTAAAGCCCTCGGGAATCCTGGGAAAGAACGTGGGTGAAAAGGTTTAAGGAGGGCGAAGATGAAGAAAATTCCGAAATATTCCTATTTAATCAATTTTATCGGCGTGCTGGCGGTATTCGGGATCCTGGCGGCGGTTTTTGAATCCGGCATCTTCGGCACCCGCACGACTTACTTCATGGGCATCTGCACTACAGCCTGCTATACCATTATTATGGTGGCCTCCTTAAACCTGGTGGTGGGCTGCATGGGAGAGTTCTCCCTGGGGCATGCGGGCTTTGTATCTGTGGGGGCCTATGCCTCGGCCATTGTGTCCGGCCTGCTCACGGGAAAGGGACTGCCGGATTTGGCGCTCTTTGTGGTGGCCCTGGCGGCGGGAGGCCTGGCAGCGGCTTTCACCGGCGTGATCGTGGGGATTCCGGCCCTGCGTCTCCGGGGGGATTACCTGGCGATTGTGACCGTGGCCTTTGCCGAGATTATCCGGGTGTGCTTCTGCAATTTCGATATCACAGGAGGAGGGCGGACCATGAGCGGCATCCTGAAGCTGTCCGGCTTTTACCGCTCCTTCTGGATTATGGTGATCTGTGTGACCATTATGTATATGTATGTGCGCAGCCGGTTCGGGCGGACGGTAAAGGCTATCCGGGAGGATTACATAGCGGCGGCGGCTTCGGGCATCAATGTTACCTATTATAAAGTGCTCACCTTTACCGTGTCTGCCTTCTTTGCGGGGGTGGGAGGCGGGATTTACGCCCACTATATGACGGCTATGATTCCCACGGATTTCAATTTTATGTATTCCGCTGAGCTCCTGTCCGAAGTCATCATCGGCGGTATCGGCTCTTTAACAGGATCCGTCATCGGCGCGGCGTTTTTGTCCGCTCTGCCGGAAATGATGCGGCAGTTCTCCCAGTTCCGCATGCTGGCCTATTCCGTGGTGGTGATCTTGGTGATGATTTTCCGTCCCGGCGGGATTTTGGGTCAGTGGGAGTTCTCCCTGCCCAGGCTTCTTAGGCAGCTGCGGGGACGGCGGGAGACAGCCCTTCCCCTTCGGACGGAGCAGAGAAAGGAGGCGTAATCCATGGCGCAAAAGACACCTGTGCTTCAGGCAAAGAGCTTGGGAATCCAATTTGGAGGCCTGAAAGCAGTGGATGATTTTACGATAGAGATCGGGGAATCCGAGCTGGTGGGTCTGATCGGCCCCAACGGCGCGGGAAAGACAACGGTGTTTAATCTGATCACCGGAGTATATAAGCCCACAGAAGGTTCCTTCTATTTAAATGGGGAGCGGATGGACGGAAAAAAGACCCACCAGATTGTGAGGGCAGGGATTGCCAGGACTTTCCAGAACATCCGGCTGTTCAAGAAGATGACGGTGATTGAGAATATTGAAGCGGCCATGAATGATGAGCTGACCTACGGCATGCTTCCCATGATTTTCCGTACCCCCAAATTTTGGAGGGAAGAGGAGAAAATACGGGAGCGGGCAATGGCACTTCTTCGAATTGTGCACCTGGAAGGCAAGGAGGAGGAGCTGGCTCAAAATCTCCCCTACGGTCAGCAGCGCCGCCTGGAGATCGCCAGGGCCCTGGCCACGGATATGAAGCTTCTTCTCTTAGATGAGCCGGCGGCAGGGATGAATCCCACGGAGACAGAGGAGCTCTTGGAGATCATCAATTACATCCGGGATGAATTTAAGATTTCCGTGCTTTTAATTGAGCACGACATGAGCCTGGTGATGCGCATCTGCGAGCGTATTCAGGTGCTGGACTTCGGCGTCACCATTGCCTCCGGCACACCGGAGGAGATCGCGAAAAATCCCCGGGTGATTGAGGCTTA
>CALWBS010000318.1 GCA_944376135.1 uncultured Enterocloster sp. | reverse complement strand
CCCGTACGTGAAGACTATCTTCTACTTCCGGTACGAGGACTTCGAGCTGGTGAACTACAATCCGCATCCGCACATCGCAGGAAAAGTATCCGTCTAACCCCGAAAACAAGAAGAAAGACATGATCAGCATCATCGCCGCCGTAGACCGCCGCATGGCCATCGGCTATCGGAACAAACTGCTCTTCTGGCTGCCCAACGACCTGAAACGCTTCAAGACACTGACCACGGGCCACACCATCGTCATGGGCCGGAAGACCTTCGAGTCGCTGCCCAAAGGTGCACTGCCCAACCGCCGGAACATCGTCCTCTCGTCCAACGCCAACGCCGCCTGCCCCGGCGCGGAGGTGTTCACCAGCCTGGAGGAGGCCCTCCGTCATTGCAGCGGAGACGAAGAGGTCTACATCATCGGCGGCGAGAGTGTCTACCGCCAGGCCCTGCCGCTGGCCGACCGCCTCTGCCTGACGGAGATAGACGCCGAGGCTCCGCAGGCCGACGCCTACTTCCCGCAGGTGCTGCCCGAAGTATGGCACGAAAAAAACAGGGACGTTCATCCTGCCGATGAAAAACATCCCTGTTCCTATGCTTTTGTAGACTACGTCCGCCGCTAAAGACGGACGGAACTTTGTCCTTACTCCTTATCCTCTTCCGGTTCCTCTTCTTCAATCAGGATAGGCATCTGGCGCTTGATGACCTCGTGGAAGGAAATCAGCGTCTCCGTCCGGGCCATGCCCAGCGGCTGGAGCTTCTCCTGGATGATGGTCTGCAGATGCCGGTTGTTGCGTGCATACAGCTTGATGAACATGTCGTACTTGCCGGTCGTGATGTGGCATTCCACAATCTCCGGTATGTTCTCCAGCGCCTTGATGACGGTGTCCGACGACGAAGGATCTTTCAAGTAGATACCGATGTACGCACACGTCTCATAGCCTATCTTTTCAGGGTCGATGATGTATTCCGACCCCTTCAGTATGCCCAGATTGGTCAGTTTCTGAATGCGTTGGTGGATGGCCGCTCCCGACACGTTGCAGGCACGGGCCACTTCCAGGAAAGGTATGCGAGCATTGTCGGCTATCAGCTTCAATATCTGCTCGTCTAAAGTATCCAATTGATGATGTCCCATTTTTAACTTCTCAAATAATATTGACTATAATTCTCAGGCTGCAAAGTTAGCATTTTTTTCAGCATAAAAAATACAGATTGTTACTTTTCTTGTATATATATGATAAAAGACGTACCTTTGTGTGACGTATAAAAAAGAAAACGATGAAAAAATATGCATGCATTCTCCTCCAGCTGCTAATGACGGCCACACTGGCAGCCCAAGACTTTTCCCAGTATTTCACGGACCGGACGCTCCGTGTGGACTACTTTTTCACCGGCAATGCCGACCGCCAGGAGATCTGGGTGGACGAGTTGTCGGCACTGCCCGGCTGGAGCGGACGCAAGCACAACCTGGACCGGCTTCCCCTCGGCGGTTACGGACAAATCACGATGCGCGATGCCGAAAGCGGCACGGTCATCTACCGCACGTCCTTCTCCACGCTCTTCCAGGAGTGGCTGGAAACCGACGAAGCCCGCAACGTGCAGAAAGGATTTGAAAACACTTTCCTGCTGCCCTATCCCAAGCGGCCCGTCGAAGTGGAAGTGACCCTCCTCGACAAACGCCTGCAGCCGGAAGCAAGCCTGAAGCATATCGTCGACCCCGCTGACATCCTGATCCATCCGAAAGGATTCGAGGGCGTGACGCCCCACAAATACCTGCTGCAAAGCGGAAGCACCGACCGCTGCATCGACGTAGCCATCCTGGCGGAAGGATATACGGAGGCCGAAATGGATACGTTCTACCGCGACGCGGCCATTGCCTGTGAGAGTCTGTTTGCCCACGAGCCGTTCCGGTCGCTGAAGGACCGCTTCAACATCGTGGCCGTTGCCAGCCCCTCACAGGACAGCGGCGTCAGCATTCCCCGCCTGCACCAGTGGAAACGGACGGTCTTCAGTTCGCACTTCAGCACATTCTACTCCGACCGCTACCTCACCACCTCGCGCGTGAAGTCCATCCACGATGCGCTGGCCGGTATCCCCTACGAGCACATCATCATCCTGGCCAACACCGACGAATACGGAGGCGGAGGCATCTACAACGCCTATACGCTGACCACGGCCCACCATCCGATGTTCCGCCCCGTAGTGGTACATGAGTTCGGGCACAGCTTTGCCGGACTGGCCGACGAATATTTCTACGACAACGACGTGATGACCGACACCTATCCGCTGGACGTGGAACCGTGGGAGCCCAACATCACGACTCGCGTGGACTTCGCCTCGAAATGGGAAGACATGCTGCCGGAAGGCATCCCCGTCCCCACCCCAACGACCGAAAGCGAACGCTATCCGGTCGGCGTCTACGAGGGAGGCGGATATTCATCCAAAGGCATCTACCGCCCTGCCGACAACTGTCGCATGCGGACCAACGAATACCCGACGTTCTGCCCCGTGTGCCAACGGGCCATCCGGCAGCTGATAGAATTCTACACGGAATAAATCCTCCATGTGAAACCCATAAACAAACGGATATCATGATTACCCTGCAACGCATCACCACGGCCGACGGGAAGCTTTATGCTTTTCTGGAAGGGCTGATGACCCGTTCATTCCCGTCCGACGAGTACAGAGACCTTGATGAACTGAGGGACTTCACGGACCATCGTCCGCATTTCTACAACAATGTCGTGCTGAACGACGGCACGCCCATCGGGCTGCTGAGCTACTGGGATTTCGACGATTTCTACTACGCCGAACACTTTGCCATAGACCCGACCCAAAGAAACGGGGGATACGGCAAAGCCGTCTTGCAACACCTCTGCCAGCTATTGGACAAGCCCATCGTGCTGGAGGTGGAAGAACCGGACGAAGACATGGCCCGAAGACGCATCGGATTCTACCAGCGGAACGGCTTCGTGCTTTGGGACAACGAATATCGTCAACCGCCCTACAAGCCCGGAGATCCCTACCTGCCCATGCGGCTGATGGTCTACGGACCGCTGGACAGCCGGAAGGACTACAACCGCGTAGTGCGGAGAATCTACCGCGACGTCTACAAGGCCGAATGATAACGCTGGAACTCCAATGCCGGCCTCCTCGCCTCCTGA
>CALWBS010000317.1 GCA_944376135.1 uncultured Enterocloster sp. | reverse complement strand
TTTGCACCGACACGGATTTTATTGTCAGAGCGGATTTTGATTTCCTCCATTTTGCCAATTCTCCCTTGAAAAGTCTGGCTTAATGGTATAATATGTAATCAGATGGATGGTATCCGTATAACTTACTTTTTATAAAAAAATAATGCTCCCGCACATTGACGATGGATATCGATTGGGAGTATAGTAAATTAGAGACTATAGACTAGAAATAAAGAAGGAGAAGTGTGTATGAAAAGGCGGTATGCGGCCGCTCTCCTGGCGGCAATAATAACAGCGGGAAACACTTTCCCAACCCTGGCGGGCCAGTGGCAGTGGCAGGACATGAACGGAGACGGAATCTCCGAATGTTATTACTATGATGACAATGGAAATATGCTTATAAACACAACCACACCGGACGGATACACCGTGGATTCAAACGGAGTATGGATTGTAAATGGCGTAGTGCAGACGCAGGATATGCCCACAGTTGACATTATAGAATATGATCCGGAATACCCACTGAAGGGAATGTTGGACGACCTTCATCTGGAGATGATTCGAGATGAATATGGAGATGTCTGGTTGAAGGAGTTTGACGCTGACAATTATCAAAATGAATGGTACTGCTATAACAGCGATATGACTAATTCTTTGTTTGATTTTAGGTTGGGAGGATCATCTCTCACTAATATTATCTGCCGCTTATCTGGAGATATGACATACTATTATGATATTGCAGACTCAGACTTATATGATCAAAAGCAGGAAGATGCCCTTTATCAAATATGCAAAGATTTCCTTAATTCCTTTGACTGGCGTAATGCAGACGATATGACAAAATTGGCCAAGGTTGGTCAGTTGGTATGTGAGGCGAAATATGACTATGAAGCATTAGACGCATATTACCAAAGTATTACTATCCCATATTACGTGTCCTATACGGTAGATGGATGCTTAATAAATAAAAACTGTGTCTGTGATGGCGAAAGCAAAGCCTTTTTGTTTTTGTCGCGCCTGATTGGCCTCAAGTGTCGAATAGTTTCAGCATTTACTATTGCTCCACACGCTTATAATGCTGTGGAAGTGGACGGAAAGTGGTATAGTTTCGATGGCACTTTAAGTCGTCAAGATGATAATATTCCTATACCGGATAATTTTCCTCTGGCACTTGAATATTTAGATAATGATCTTTCTACTTATAAGTCAGTAGCAGCACCACAGTTAAATCGCCGACATGATTACAGACCTATTTATTTCCACCCATTTAATAAAGACAATCCATTTAGCAATACTGATGAAGCAAAACCTGGAGTTCCACTTTAATTCAAAAGGAGAGAAATAAAATGAGAAAAACAAAGAAAGCAATCGCCCTTATGTTGGCGGCCCTTATGACAGCGGGAAGCGGAATGACAGTCTTTGCGGGCCAGTGGGAACAGACCGGTTCGGACTGGAAATATATGCAGGATAACGGAACATATGCCGTAAATGGCTGGCAGTGGATTGATGGCAAATCCTACTATTTTGACGCAAACGGAATTATGGCAAAGAATACAACCGTAGATGGGTATACGGTAAATGCGGATGGTCAATGGGTCGTGAATGGCGTAGTTCAGACGCAGGGTTCCACATCTGGTAGTTCTACCGGAACATCTGTAAACCATAATGCTGGATATGATCCTGCACATCCACTGGCTGGAAAGATTGATGAATGGAATTTAAGATTACCTTATAATGTAATCGGACCAATGTATATTTGCAATAATAATGTACAAGCAATGTTGACAGGACAAATGGATCAGTATTATGCAGCTCCGGTTGGTGAATCAACTAATCCTAGAACTGGAACAAAAATGTATACTAGAGAAGAAGAATATGATGCTGCCAGAGCAAACGAGCAAGCCCTTTACAATTGGTTCTGTGATTGGTTAAACGGTATGGATTTCGAAAATATGTCAGAAATGGATAAAGCAAAGGAAATTCAGAAAGTATTGGCAGAAGGTATAAATGATACAGGCGCTGGAACAGGAAAAGATTCTATGTATTCCGTCCTGATTGACAAAATAGGAAACTGTGCTCAATATGCTATGACGGCAACATCATTAGCTAAAGCACTTGGGCTAAAATCTGCTATTTCCGGAACTGGCAATCACGCAGTTTATTATATTCAGGTAGATGGTGTTGGATATTTTGGTCAAAATAATGAATTAAATCTTGATACACCTACACCAGATTATGTCTACTTCCAATAAAAATATAATTAACAAAAATCTCAATAAAGGAGCGCATAGAGATGAAAAAGACAAAGCAAATAGCGGCTCTTATAATGGCGGCCCTTATGACAGCGGGAAGCGGAATGACAGTCTTTGCGGCTACCGCCCAGGACGTTATCAATATGAACCCTACCAGTTATACGGCGGGCACATCTTCCGTATATGGACCCTCACTGACCCAGGACCAGTTAAATCAGGTAGCCCAGGCAGTGGCAAATTTCACGACAAACTATATCAATGACAGCATGGACAATGATACCAAGATTAAGGCCGCATATGACTACCTGGTAAATAATGTATCTTACATTGACTGGAACCAGGGAGAAGGCGCAAATGCCGCATTTGGAGCATTAGTAAGAGGCCAGGCGGCTTGCTCCGGTTATGCCAGGGCATTTAAGGCTCTTTGCGATGCCATGGGAGTATCCTGCTATTACATCCATTCTACCGGAAACGATCATCAGTGGAATATGGTAGAATTTAATGACGGATATTACTTTGTTGATGTTGAGGCAAATGACAGTTCAGGTTTTGACTGGATTTATCATTCCTCTACACACCCTTATGCCTATGACACAGCGGCATTCCCTGCGATTGGTTCCAAGTCGGGCCAGAGCACATCAGGGACAACTGCAACGGAAGGATGGAAGCAGGATTCTACCGGCTGGTGGTGGAGAAATGCGGATGGTTCCTATCCTACGAATCAGTGGAAAGAGGTTGGAGGAAAGTATTATTACTTCGGTGCAGATGGATATATGGCCGCTAACAAGTGGATTGATGGGACTTATTATGTGGGTTCAGATGGTGCGATGTTGACAAACACCACTACACCGGATGGATACCAGGTAGGCGCAGATGGAGCATGGGTACAGGACGCCGGACAGACCGCACAGCAGACAGACGGTGTACATACAATGAGAGCTTCCCAAATTTCAACTGCAACTATAATGTTTAATGATGATGAACTTCCAGAATATCAGCGTGAAGTTAGAAATGGATTTGAGTGTATTATCATGGATAGGGCCACTTCTACGTTCAGTTTTCCTAGTAATCATAACACCATTGATCCCACTGGGCATGAGGTCTGGGTATATGCTGCAACCGCGGAAAATGGAATACCATTTGTTATCGGAGAACCAATCATATACAATTTTGAATATGATAAAAAATATTCCATAGATTTCACAGGAAAAGGTATGAGCCCAACCGAATTGGCTGATTATTGCGATAGAAATAATTTGATGATCGATATTAATATCGTTGACAAAGAAGCCGATTTCATGAATAATTCGGGACACAATTCACTTGAGTTCCTATGTGCATATGCGAATGCAAATAGCGTTTTAAGATAAATAGAGAAAGGCTCCTCTAAGAACCTTTTTAATAATCATCTAAAAGGAGAAGCATGGTTATGAGAAGAATGAAAAGAATTTCCCTTCTTATACTTTCTGCCGCAATGACAATAGGGATAGGAACCGTGTCCTATGCCGGACAATGGCAGTCTAATTCAACGGGCTGGTGGTGGCAGGAAGATGATGGGACTTGGCCCGCAAACGGGTGGAAAGAAATAAATGGGAAGTATTATTACTTTGATTCAAATGGATATTTAATGACGAACACCACTACACCGGATGGATACCAGGTAGGCGTAGATGGAGCGTGGATACCAAACACTAAACAGACCGATAATATGCATACAATAAGGGCTTCTGATCCATATAGTGTTAATTTATATATGGACGCTGGCCCGGAAAATTATTTACCAGAGAATCATGCTGGTGAAATGTGCAATGTTATTAGTAATAATCAACTTACGTTTAAATTCTCTAGTGAAAATTCAAACTTAGACCCTACCAATCACACAATATCCATAACTGCATTTACAGAAGTAGAATCTGGAATTTATGCATTAGGCTTCAATGGCGACCCATATATGGTAAACTATGATTTTGAATATGATAAGGATTTCTCGCTTGATTTTACCGGTACGCATTCCACAGCACAAGCCTTGTCAGACTATTGTATTGCAAATAATATTATAATTAAAGTGGAAATCCGAGACAATCTAAATTCAGAACAAACGATAGGTCCCGTTTTTTATTTATGTTATGCTTCAAGCAATAGTATATATAAATAGTATTTAGAAAGGCTCCTTCGGGAGCCTTTTCTCTTACCCACGAATCCAGACCAGACACGCCAGCCCTTTTCTCCCGCTCTCCCTTCCCATATTGATTTATAATTAAAACTGACCCAGGTTTTATGAGGAAAACTGACCCACCCTAGCGGCGGGGTCGTGAGTAAG
>CALWBS010000316.1 GCA_944376135.1 uncultured Enterocloster sp. | reverse complement strand
TCGTGATAATACCGGCGCACGGCGGCGTTGAACAATCGCTCGCCGCGGTCGACGGCCACATTGGAGGCCTGCATCTGCAGGTTCATGTCGAAGAGCTGGGTGATGAGGTCGATGCCCAGGCTGATGGCCGGGTCGTTGAAGAGGTTCAGCGTGGTGTCGTTCTCCAGGAAGCGCTGCAGCCCGCGGGGCGTGGCGATGGCCGTACGGGCATAGAGGCTGTTCACGTAGGCCCGCTCGTTGCCGCCATAGACGGTGGCGATGGAGTCGTAGAGGGGCGGCAGGTACTCGGCCTCCACGTGACGGGGATATTCCTTCAGAAGGGCCGTAAAGACGTTCTTGTCGATGTTCAGGTCGAGGTTGGCATACTTGTCCACGATGTCCTGCAGATTGGCCTCGACCACCTTCGGGTCGGCGCCGAAGTCGAAGCTCAGGATGCTGAGGGCCAGCTGCACCAGCTCGGGACCGTTGAGGAAGCTCTCAAGCAGGTAGGCCTGCGCCCGGTTGGCCGCCCGCCGGTCCTTATAGGCCAGCTCGAGGTCGGTGAGCAGGTGGAGCAGGCTGTCGCGTTCGGCAGGGGTGCGGCGTATCCAGTCCTGCAGGTCGTGCTCCAGAGCCCGCTTCTTCTCGAGCACGTGCAGGCGGCGGATGGAGCGGTTCGTGCCGATGCTGTTCTTCCAGTAGTTGGAGCTTTCGTCGTACTTGGAGGCATACTTGATGCGGATGTCGTCGCTGGCATCCATGGCCTGCTTCCAGATGGCCTGTTTCACGCCGCGGATGTCGGCCTGGGCCTGGTTGATGCCGTTCATGGCCTCCTCGATGCCGAACGACGAGAGGTAGCGTTCCGTCGTGCCGGGATAGCCCATCGTCATGCAGAAGTCGCCCTCGCGGTAGCCTTCCAGAGAGATGGGGGCTGCGTAGCGGGGATGGTAGGGCACGTTGTCGGGCGAGTAGTCGGCGGGGCGGTTCTTGCGGTCGGCGTAGATGCGGAAGACGCAGAAGTCGCCCGTGTGGCGCGGCCACATCCAGTTGTCCTGGTCCCAGCCGAACTTGCCCACGGACGAGGGCGGGGCAAACACCAGCCGGACGTCGTTGAAGTCCTGGTAGACGGAGAGCCAGAATTCATTGCCGCCGTAGTAGGCATCGACCGCGCCCGTCAGCGTGGAGGCCTTCTGCGACACTTCGGCCCCGACGGCCAGCATCACCGAGTCGACGGCATTGGCGCGGTCCGACTCGTCCATCCCGGGACGCACGGCGGAAAGCACGCGCTTCGTCACATTCTCCTGCCGCAGGAGGAAGCGGACGTAGAGCGCGGGATTGGGCAGCTCCTCCTCACGCGTGCGGGCCACGAAACCGTCCTTCAGGTAGTCGTGCTCCAGGCTGGAGTGCTCCTGCACGCTGCCGAAGCCGCAATGGTGGTTGGTGAGCACCAGTCCGTCCTCGGATACCACCACGCCCGAGCAGAAGCCGCCGAAGCTCACCACGGCGTCCTTCAGCGAAGCCTTGCGGGGGCTGTACAGTTCGCTGGGCTTCAGTTCCAGCCCCATTTTCTTCAAGGTGCGGGCGGTCGGTTTGTCCAGGTTGCCCGGCATCCACATGCCTTCGTCGGCCAGGGCGGCCACGCTTGCCAGCAGGCAGACGGCAGCCAGCAGCAGGTATTTCAGGTCTCTCATCATCGTTTTCTTCGTTTTGTTCACAGAATTATTTCTTCGCCACCAGCCGGTTCAGCAAGGGGATACGGCTCAGGGGCAGGTCATGTTTCAAGATATAGGCGACAAACACCAGCAGCAGCACCGTGCGCCAGGCCAGGCGCAGCCACAGGTTGTCGATGGGCACGTACTCGGCAGCCAGGTAGAGAACGACGGCCAGCAGCACATAGCGTCCGATGGCCTTCAGATCGTAGCGGATGGGGAACTTCTTCTGCCCCACGAAGTAGGACAGCAGCATGGCCGTTCCGTAGCCCGCAAAGCCCGCCCAGGCACAGGCCATGTAGCTGTAGCGCGGGATGAGCAGCACGTTGATGAGCACCAGCACGGCGCAGCCCGTCAGCGAGAAGTAGGCGCCCCAGCGCGTCTCGTCGATCAGTTTGTACCAGAACGACAGGTTGAAGTACACGCCCATGAAGATTTCAGCCGCCATCACGATGGGCACCACGCGCAGGCCGGCCCAGTAACCGCGTCCGATGATGAACTTCAGCAGGTCTAGGTAGAACATCACGGCCAGGAAGGCCAGCAGGGTGAAGATGATGAAATACTTCATGGCGGCGGCATAGACCTCACGGTTGTCCTTGTCGCGACTCTTGCCAAAGACAAAAGGTTCGTAGGCATAGCGGAAGGCCTGCGTCAGCATGGCCATGATCATGGCTATCTTGCTGGCCGCACCGTAGATGCCCAGCTGCACCTTGGCCTCGGCAGCATCGGGATAGACGTAGGGGAAGATAATCTTGTCGGCTACCTGGTTCAGGATGCCTGCCAGGCCAAGCACCAGCAGGGGCAGGCTGTAGGACAGCATGCGGCGCAGCAGGGCGCGGTCGAGCACGTAGCGGAAGCCGCGCAGCTCGGGTATCATGCAGAGCATGACGGTGAAGGTGCAGACCAGGTTGAACAGGAAGGCATAGCCCACGTCGCTGCCCTTCATCGCCACGTAGTAGACGAGGTTCAGCGCGATGTTCAGGAAGATGAACAAGAGCTTCAGCGCGGCGAACTTGATGGGCCGCTTCTGGTAGCGCAGGTAGGCGAAGGGGATGCTCTGGATGGCGTCCATG
>CALWBS010000315.1 GCA_944376135.1 uncultured Enterocloster sp. | reverse complement strand
CAGGAACCACTATACCGGAAGATGGCATAAAAAGGAACCATGAAGTTACAGATGCAACCCCATGGCTCCTACCTTATGTGATTCTAAGTGCAACAGACTATGTTGCATTTAACTTTTCAATTAACCTACCTCTTACTCTAAATAAAAAAGGATCTTGGAGATTCATTACCCCAAAGATCCTTAAAGGCTAAATTCTTCTTCTATTCTTATACAATTTTTGCACGAAGCATATTAATTTCCTGAATAAACAACGATGTTGCCGGCGAGAACACATAATTTTTCTTCCATACCAAAACGCTTCGAGTCGTATGTTCCGGATAGATAGGAATAAAACGAAGTTTTGGACTGCTATGAATAGCCAAGGCGCCATCCAGACAAAAAGCACTGCCCAATCCCTCCTCCACTAGCAGTGCCACATTAGAAAGGAGTGTGTAACTAAGCGGTATATGTAAATCTTTTTCCTCACATTTTAACCAATTCAAAATCTCAGCACGAACCTTTTCTCGCAAAGGTAGGATCAGCGGATATTGTGCGATCTCATCCGGTCTGATAGACTCTTGTTCAGATAATGGATGATCGTCCCGCATAAGTACACCCCAAGTCTCTTTCTGGGAAAGACGAAGAAAGTCATATTTAGATGTGTCGATTGGTTCTAACAATAGTCCTACATCAATCAGCCCTTTGTCCATACGGTCTTTAATATAATCAGCCATTTCATTATACAAATCAAATCGGACCAGTGGGTATTTATCAGAAAATTGCTTGACTAATTTAGCAAACAGCTTGCTTCCGATAGACTCGGTAGCTCCGATTGAAATCACTCCGCTGACATCCGTATTTTTTTCCACAAAAACCTGTTCCAGACGATCTGCTAATTCGATAATCTCCTCTGCTCGCTGGCGAAAGAAAATCCCATCATCTGTCAATGTCAATCCGTTTTTCCCTCGGAGCATCAACGTCGTCCCTAATTCCCTTTCCAAATCCATCATCTGACGGCTTAAAGTAGGTTGCGTAATATGTAGCAATTCAGCTGCTCTGGTAATGTTTTCTTCCTGTGCTGCAACAAGAAAGTATCGAAGAGTTCGAAGTTCCACGCAAAATCGCCCCTTTGTTTTTATTTCATCATATCATGTCCATATAATCAACGCAACTATTTGCTAATTCATCCATTATCTCTACAACATTCGTGTCAATCACGAAATACCCGTGCGTTCACGAACTCATACCTGAACTGTAAAATGGTGTTGGAGGTGAACTGACAGTGGATAAATTGGAAAAGCTAGACATTTCCTACATGGGACCTATATTCAAACAATATCGTGTCGATGCCCACCGTACTCAGGAGGAGGTCTCTGAAAAAGTCGGCATTACCACCCGTTTCCTCATGGCTCTGGAAAACGAAGACAAACGGCCAAGCCTGGACAATCTCCTGCGGCTCGTAGAGACATTAATCATACCGGGGGACGCCATCCTCCATCCACAGCTACAGATGATGGACAGCGAGGATGAACAGCTCATCCGTATGCTGATGAGGTTATGCAGAAGAGACAAAGAGATAATTCGTTCTACCATCCAGGCGATGCTGGACATAGATGCGGAAGATAACTGATAAAACTATTCTTTTTCTCTGACCTTAAAATATTTTTTCAGGTGATACTTTCCCTGCATACGCCATGATGCCCTATTCCATACGCCACCAAGAGGGCAAAGCATCCCCTTGGCGGCGTATTTCTTTTTAACTGCCATCAATCAGTGTATAAAGCAGGCTGCTCCTTCCACCGTTTTCCCGCCACCGCTGCTCTTTTTTAGCAATCCGGCACGAACCAGATCCGTGATCGCACGTTCTACTGTCCTCCGTGACAACTGCAATTCCCTTGCGATGGTACCAATCGCCGGATAGCACTGCCCGTTCCGATCGCTGCGGTCTTTCAGGTACATATACACGGCCTTTGCTCGGTGCGGCAGATCTTCCCCATAAATTTTAGAGAAATATCCCTTAATCTTCACCGTCCTTCTAATCAGTGCGAAGCGGTGGACGTCTGACCGGCCCTTTACGCTCGCCCGGATGTGGAACCGCAGCATGGGCCTGCCCTCCGATATGAGACGGATTTCCGGATCCTGTCGTGAAATCATCCCAGCTATCCTCTTCCTCATCGTCCCTTCGGCGTACGATCTCCTGCTCTAATTCAAACCGATCCACATAAGCCAACACCGCCGTGTGGAGGCGCGGCTCCCGGTTCCGGTGCATCTGGGTTACGATTGCGGCCACATCCTGCAGGTTGCTCTCCGCCAGCACGGTCTGCTGGAGATCGTTGGTATTGCTCCGCTCCATGCGGTTTTTGTTTGCCGCGTTGCTGATGATTTTCCGCTCCTCCACCGGCGTCACATGGCGGGTATAGATCCGCAGCGTCACCCCATCCTTCTCTCCCATGTGGGACAGGATGGCCTGCTCATCCGTGGCGGTAGGGTACTCCCTGAGCGCCCACACACAGCGGAACGTGTTGCCGCAGATAAAATGGTCGGTTTCAAACTTGATGACCGAAGGGGCGATCATATCCAAGAACTCCTGGATCCGCACATCCTCTGTCATCCCGGACGGAGCTGCTTTTGTCTTTCTCAAATGGTCACCTCCTGAAATTTGGTCATAAAAATACGCCGGACATTGTTCGTATCCGACGCAAGTCTTTTCGATTTTCTCGGTTTTCTAATCCTCCGGAATGATCCAGCGCTCCCCATCGAAATCCTCAAACTTCTCCGTGGTCACGTTCTGCTCATAGTACACAGCCAAGAGCCGCTTGATGTCCTCTTTGTCTGCCCGCTTCACGGAAAAGCCCTGGTCCTTCAGTGATTTTTCGCTGCGGGAAAGGTAGGGGAGCACCTCGGATTCCTTCTCCTCCTTCAGCCGGATTAGGATCAGGAATTCACGGGCCGTCGCCATCTGTACCTGGATCCGGTCCAGGTGGGTCAGGTCCTTTTCTAAGAGCCTCCGAACCACGGGATTCTCCTCCTGCTCCATGCGGGAACGCAGGAACCGTTTGTTGTCTTCAAAGCTCTCCCGGCTGTTTAAGCAGAGCATCTCAATCTCCGCCATGCCCTTTAACACGGTCATCAGCGCGTAGATCCGCGCCCCCACGCTGGCCTCCGAAAGCACCGAGAGGGAGGTCGGCCTCACAATAAAGTATACCAGCTCATCCTGCCCGTATGTTAGAAGGGTGTAATCTGTAATCCCT
>CALWBS010000314.1 GCA_944376135.1 uncultured Enterocloster sp. | reverse complement strand
CTTCCCGAGGAGCACACAGCCATCGTAAAGCAGATCAATGCAGAGCTCGCGGCATGTCCCAAGGACGAGAATAAGGTTCGGGTACTGGTCAGCGGAATCCTGGCAGATTCTCCCAACCTGTTAAAGATTTTTGATGAAAATGGCGTCAAAGTGGTTTTCGACGACGTTGCCCATGAGTCTCGTCAGTACCGGACGGATGTGCCTGAGATGTCCAATCCCCTGGATGCTCTGGCGCACAAGTTCGCGGATATGGACAACTGCTCTGTCCTTTATGACAAGGACAAGAAGCGTGTGGACTATATCATTGAGCAGGCCAAGAAGCATGAGGCCAAGGGTGTGATTGTCCTGATGACTAAGTTCTGCGACCCCGAGGAGTTCGACTATGTTCCGATTAAGCGGGCGTGCGAGGCGGCGGGTCTCTTGAACCTGAACATTGAAGTGGATCGGCAGATGGTAAATTACGAGCAGGCGGCAACTATGATCCAGGCGTTTAAGGAGATGTTTTAACCTCACGCGAAGAGGTTAGATCATAGACGGTCCGTTTCCCTGAAAGAGGGGGAGGGCAGGCCTCTCCCGGTTCAGGGCGGACCCCATCAAAGAAGAAAACGAGGGAAAAAGTATGATTAGCAAAGACAAAATGTCGGTAACAATCGGCGTGGCATTCGTGTGGTTTACCACTCAGTTCGGCGGAGGCTTTGCTTCCGGCAACCAGTTAAGACAGTACTTTGTACAGTTCGGCGTATGGGCCTTCTTAACCTGCGTTTTGACCCAGTTTATCGGTGCGTTCTATCAGTGGTACGCGCTGAAATATGCCAAGAAACACAATGTATATGACTACAGAAGCTTTAACGACAGCTTCTACGGCAAGTATGCCCCAATCTTTTCCAACCTGTATGAGCTGGTGTATATTGTGACCATCTGTGTTGCTCCGGCAGCCGCATTTGCAACCGGCGTTGAGACCATGAAGACCTCCTTCGGCATCAACCACTGGGTGGGAACAATTTTCGTTGGTCTGTTTATCTTCATTGTTGCGGTTTATGGAACCAATGTGGTGCGCAAGGTTGCCTCCACTCTGTCTGTTCTGATTGTGGCAGGCCTGTTTATCGTGTATCTGCCCAACATCGTGACCCAGTGGGGCAGCATCTCCGCGAATATCGCGGCCAGCGCCGCAAATCCTGCTCCCGCAGGCAAGGCCATCTGGACCGGCATTGTGTACGCGGCATTCCAGTTAGCCTCCATCGGCCTTCTGGTACAGCACGCACAGCCCTTCAACAGCCCGGATGACGCGAAGACATCCATGATTTACGGCTTCTTTGTAAACGTAATAATCGTACTCATGGCAGTGGTCGGCTTGATGGCGGTTATGAATGATCCTGACTTTGCAACCGAGAGCATCCCGCTGATGATCCTGGTGAACAAGGGTGTTTCCCCCAACCTGCTTCGTCCGATGATTTCCGTACTGATCGTGCTGGGATCCGTATCCACCGCTGTTAACATGATCGCCGGTATGTCCAACCGTGTGTGCTCCGCCCTGGACAAGAACTTTGATCCCATGGGCAAGCCCGGAAAGAATGTGGTTATCGTAACCGCAGTCTGCACCGTAGTCGCATTCCTGATCGCACAGCTTGGCCTGAACCAGATCGTATCCATCGGCTATGCGTACCTTGGATACCTGACCATCCCGGTTATCATGATTCCCTATGTGGTACATATGATTGTAACCAAATTTGATACAAAGTAAACTTTATTATTTCTATAGCAAGGAGACGATATACTATGAGCAAACCATTGGAAGGCGTCAGAGTTGTTGAGCTTGCCACCTTTATTGCGGCGGCAACCGCAGGCAGGTTCATGGCAGATCTGGGCGCAGACGTAATCAAGATTGAGTCCGCAAAGGGCGATCCCCTTCGCTACACCGCTCCCTCAGAGGGACGGCCGCTCGACATGTATGAGAACACCACCTGGGATCTGGAGAACGGCAACAAGCGCTGCATCTCCCTGAATGTAAAGACGCCGGATGGCAGGGAGGCATTCTTCAAGCTTCTGGATACAGCGGATGTCCTGATTACCAACTGGAGAGTGCAGGCGCTGGAGAAGGCTGGCTTGGACTATGATTCATTAAAGGAGCGCTATCCCAAGCTTGTCTACGCCATCTGTACAGGCTACGGTGAGTACGGCCCTGACAAGGATCTGCCGGGATTTGATTTCACGGCCTTCTTCGCAAGAGGCGGCTATTTCGATTCCCTGCGTCAGAAAGGAACGGTTCCCTTCAACGCGGTTCCCGGTCTGGGTGACCACAACGTGGGCATGAACCTGGTGGCCGGCATTCTGGCGGCCCTGTATCAGGCGAAGACCAAGGGCGTGGGCGAGAAGGTGGAGACCTCCCTGTTTGAGAGTGCTATCTACAACATGGGTATGATGATCCAGGCTTCCAACTATGAAGGCATTGCCCAGCATTATCCCATTGACGTGCGTCTGGGCGCTAATCCCTTCAACGGCGCTTTCGAGACAAAGGACGGCCGCTTCATCCAGTTCTGCATGCCGGACTACAATGTATATTACAAGCAGTTCATGAAGGCCCTGGGGCGGGAAGATCTGGTGGACAATGAGGATTACTTCCCCATCCTGACCTGCCAGGCCAAGGGCAAGACCGCTGAGGTTTATGATATCGTGACCGAGCAGATGAAGAAAAAGACCGCTGCGGAGTGGAAGCCGATTCTGGCTGCAGCGGACGTGGCATTCGGCCTGTGCCAGAGCTGGACGGAGATCCGCAATGATCCCCAGGCTGAGGCGAACGATTGCTTCTATGATATGACCTATGAGAACGGCAACACCAGAAGACTGGTCCGTCCGCCGGTTAAGTTCCGCAACATGGGCACCGCGGACTATAAGATGGGACCGCTTATTGGTGAGCAGAGTGTGGAGATCATGAAGGAACTGGGCTACGAGGATACCAAGATCAATGAGATGCTGGAGAACAAGAGCCTGTATGTCTGGAGTGATCCCAGCAAGAAATAAAAAGTAAAAAGTGAGGGGCTGTTGGCCGGGGATATGCGCATGCACATACAGATACCATCAGCCCCTTTCAGAGATTCCAGCTTGTATACAAGCAGCGGGGGCATTATGGAACTGACGAAAAAGACCATTGGCCAGTGCCTGAGAGAGCAGGCGGAACAAATGGGTGACCATGTTGCTTTGGAGGTAGGAGGATGGAGCTGTACCTACCGCCAGTTAGACAGGGTTTCCGATTATCTGGCTGCTCATATGGGAAGAAAATATGGAATTTGCCAGGGAACCCATGTGGGAATCTGGAGTGTAAATAGTCCCAACTGGGTATTTACCTTTTTTGCTCTGGTGAAAATCGGAGCAGTACCCATTCTCATCAATACCTGCTACCAGCAGGATGAGATGAAAGGAATTCTCAACTATTCGGATGTGGAAGTGCTCTACTATGGCGCCGGGTATAAGGATATTATCTATGAGGATATTGTAGCTGCGGTTCGGCAGGAAACCCCTAAGGTGCGCCACTTTATTCACATTGATGAGAAGGAGGGGGGCACTTGGATGGAGGAGGACAGCTTTTCCGCCAGGGATACCGCCCAGGAGAGTCTCGCACGTTTGGAGGAGAGCAAGCAGAAGGTGCGGGCGGAGGATCCGGCCTGTATGATATTTACTTCAGGTACTACCTCTCTTCCTAAGGGTGTGGTGCTTACGCATTATAATCTGGTGAACAACAGCTGTTTTATTGCCTCCGCCATGGGATGGGGGCCGGAGGACAAGATGTGCATTACGGTTCCGTTGTTTCACTGCTTTGGCATAACGGCGGGGATCCTGGCATGCCTTCAGGCAGGAACCTCCATGTACCTGATTCCCTACTTCCGGACAGCCATGGTGTGGGATGCGATTGAGAAGAGCGGCTGCACGATTTTAAACGGCGTTCCCAGCATGTTTCTGGCGATGATCCGTAAGCCCAAATATAAGGATAAGCGGGCGGATCACCTGCGGTCCGGGATTATTGCCGGTTCGCCCGTGAGCCGGGATGAGCTGACGGAGATATGCCGCCGGTTCCCCAATCTGCGGCTGCGGCCCTCCTACGGCCAGACGGAGACGTCCCCCTGTGTTTCCATCGGGGAATGGGATCCGGCGCATGAGCCAAGGGCTGTGTCCGCCGGACAGGTCAATGAGCATGTCAGCGTGCGCATCTGCAGTCCGGAGACAGGAGAACCGGTGGAGACTGGCCGGGACGGAGAAATCCAGGTGAAGGGATACAACGTGATGACCGGATATTACAAGCTTCCCCAGGCAAATGCGAAGGCCTTCACAGCGGACGGCTGGCTTAAAACCGGAGATTTAGGCCATCTGGACGAGAGAGGAGAGCTTTTCATTACGGGAAGGCTTAAGGAGATGATTATCCGGGCGGGGGAAAATATTTCGCCGCAGGAGATTGAAGAGGTGATCCGTCAGCTAAAGTGGGTCTGTTCCGTTAAGGTCATTGGGGTTCCGGCGGAGGTGCTTCAAGAGGAGATTGCAGCCTGCATTGTGCCGGTTCCCGGATGTCAGGTGGATGAGGAAGGGCTTCTGCGCTATTTAAAGCCCAGGCTGGCCCATTATAAGATACCGGCCTATGTACTGAAATTTGACAAATTTCCCATGAATGCCAGCGGCAAAATACATTTGAAACGCTTAAAGGAGATGGCAGCGGAAATGATTCGCCAAAAGAAGGCGGATCAGGGCGCTGCAAAGATAGAATAGTTTTAATACAACAGCCGTTCCGGACGGCTGAAGAAAATGATAATAGGAGGAAGCAGCAACATGGCAGAAGCATTTTTCACAGAGCAGCATGAGTTAATTAGAAAATTAGCCCGTGATTTTGCGGAGAAAGAGCTGACAAAGGAAGTTCTGGATAAGGTGGAGGAGACCGAGGAATTTCCGGAAGAGATTTTAGACAAGATGGCGAAGGCCGGTTTCTTTGGAGTAAAGATCCCTAAGGAATTGGGCGGCCAGGGAGCGGATGCCCGCGCCTACGTGCTGGTGATGGAGGAAATTGCCCGGGTTTCCGGCGTGGCGAGCATTTATGTATCCAGCCCCAATTCTCTTTCCGGCGGTCCCCTTCTTCTCGCAGGAAATGACGAGCAGAAGGAGAAATATCTGCGTCCTGTTGTGACCGGGCAGAAGAAGCTGGCATTTGCTCTTACCGAGCCGGGCGCAGGTTCCGATGCGGGAAGCGTGGCTACCGTGGCGAAGAAAGAAGGAGACCACTACATACTGAACGGCCGCAAGTGCTTTATCACCATGGCTCCGCTGTCTGATTACGCGGTAGTCTTCGCAAAGACAGATGTGACCAAAGGCAATAAAGGCCTGTCCGCTTTCGTAGTGGATATGCACGCGCCGGGCGTTTCCTGCGGCAAGCCCGAGAACAAGATGGGCGTTGTGGGATGCGCTACATCCGATATCATTCTGGAGAACGCGATTGTTCCCGAGTGCGATCGTCTGGGCGAGGAGGGAGACGGCTTCAAGATCGCTATGCAGACTCTAAACACCGGCCGTCTCGGCGTGTCCGCGCAGTCCATCGGCGTAGCCCAGGGATGTCTCGATGAGGCCATCAAGTACGCCAAGGAGAGAAAGCAGTTCGGAAGAAGAATTGCGGATTTCCAGGCTATCAGCTTTATGATCGCGGATATGGCAACCAAGCTGGAGGCGGCCAAGCAGCTTGTCTATAAGGCGGCATATATGATGGATACAAAGCAGGATGCGACTCTGAACGCTTCCATGGCAAAGTACTATGCCTCCGAGGTATGCAACGAGATTGCTCAGAAGACGGTACAGATTCACGGCGGTTATGGCTTTATCAAGGATTACAAGATCGAGCGGATGTTCCGGGACTGCCGCGTATTTACGATTTACGAGGGAACCAGCCAGGTACAGCAGATTGTAATCGGAGGAAAGCTTCTTAAGAAATAAGGTCATGACCAGGAGGAATTGAAATATGAAGATATTAGTATGTGTAAAGCAGGTGCCGGATACCAATGAGGTAAAAATCGACCCGGTAAAGGGAACTCTGATTCGTGATGGCGTTCCCAGTATTTTAAATCCCGATGACGCAAATGCTCTCGAGGCAGCGCTTCAGTTAAAAGACAAAGATCCGTCTGTTACGATTGCGGTCATCACTATGGGACCGCCGCAGGCGAATTATATGCTGCGCGAGTGCCTTGCCATGGGCGCAGATGAGGCGTATCTTTTGAGCGACCGTGCATTCGGCGGAGCGGATACCTGCGCCACCTCCACCACCATCGCCGCGGGTATCCGCAAGGTGGGAGATGTGGATGTGATTTTCGCAGGCCGTCAGGCTATTGATGGGGATACGGCCCAGGTTGGTCCCCAGGTGGCTCAGAGACTGGGCGTGCCGGTTGTCACATACGTGCAGGATATCCAGATGGGTGACGGAAAAGTAACTGTGCAGCGCCAGATGGAGGATGGCTACGAGGTGATCGAAGTGAACACTCCCTGCCTTCTGACCTGCGTAAAAGAATTAAATGAGCCGAGATATATGTCCGTTGGCTCCATCGTAGATGCATATAAGAAAGAGATCACGGTGTGGAACCATGAGGACGTGGCGCTGGATCCGGCAGACTGTGGACTGAACGCTTCCCCGACCCAGGTATTCCGCTCCTTCACGCCTCCCCAGAAGGGCAAAGGCGAGATGCTGTCCGGAACCATTGACGAGATGGCGGGCGCGCTGGTAGGAAAACTGGTAGAGAAACACTTGCTGTAATAAAAATGAGGAGGGAAGACTACAATGGCAGTTCAGGTATTAAAGGATAAATGTAAGGGGTGCACCAAATGCGTGAAGAGCTGCCCCTTTGAAGCGATTACCATGGAAGGAAGGCTGGCGGTTATCGGAACAGCCTGTACCGGCTGCGGCCAGTGCGTGGAGGTTTGTCCGTTCGGAGCGATTGAGAAGACTGAGGAGGAGAGCAGCGCAAAGGATCTCAGTGCATACCACGGCGTATGGGTGTTTGCGGAGCAGAGAGACGGAAAACTGATGCAGGTGGCTATCGAGCTTCTGGGCGAGGGCAAGAAGTTGGCGGAGGCAGTGGGCTGCGAGCTGTGCGCCGTACTGTGCGGAAGCAATGTGGACGGACTTGCGGACGAGCTGTTTGAATACGGAGCCGACAAAGTCTACTATGCAGATGCGCCGGAGCTGGCTCACTACACTACCGACGGATATACAAAGACAATTTACGAAGCGATCAGTCAATATAAGCCGGAGATTGTGCTCCTGGGCGCCACCCATATCGGCCGCGATCTGGGCCCGTGCCTGGCTGTGAAGTGCAACACCGGTCTGACCGCAGACTGCACCAAGCTGGAAATTGATCCGGAGACCAAGGGTATTAAGCAGACGCGTCCCGCATTCGGCGGCAATTTGATGGCTACCATCGTCTGCCCGAACCACAGGCCTCAGATGTCTACCGTTCGTCCCGGCGTTATGGAAAAAGCACAGAGAGTTCCCGGCCGGAAGGGTGAGCTGATTCGCCTGAACGTATCCTTTAAAGAAGGGGATATCCGCACCAAGATTTTGGAAGTGGTGAAGAGCGCCAAGGAAATGGTATCCCTGACGGATGCGGAGGTTATCGTGTCCGGCGGTATGGGACTTGGAAAGCCGGAGGGCTTTGAGCTGTTAAAGCAGCTGGCAGATAAGTTCCACGGCACAATTGCATCCTCCAGAGCAGCGGTGGATGCGGGGTGGATTGACCACGCGTACCAGGTTGGACAGACCGGAACGACAGTTAAGCCTAAGATCTATTTTGCCTGCGGTATCAGCGGTGCGATTCAGCACGTGGCAGGCATGCAGAACTCCGGTCTGATCGTAGCGATCAACACCAATGAGAACGCTCCGATTTTTGATATCGCAGATATTGGCATTGTGGGAGATTTGTATAAGGTGATTCCCGCGATTATGGAAGAGATGGATAAGCTGCCGGAGAAATAAAGAGCATTGCATTTGCATGAAGGGGAGCGGGACAGTTTCGGGAAACCGGGGCTGTCCCGCTCCGGCTTATATGGCGGCTGGTCCGGCACACGGCGTTTAAGGAGAATGTTATGGGAGAAAAAGTAAATGATGTGAAAAACTGGGAAGGGATTGCGGAGGTTTTGCCAGGCGTTTACCGGATTCCCGTGCCCCTTCCGGGAAATCCTCTGAAGGAGTTAAACAGCTATGTGATACGGGGGGAGGGAAATCATAACCTGCTGATTGACACCGGGTTCCGGCTGGAGGCATGCCGGCAGGCCCTGCTGGGCGGTCTGGGCAGACTGGGAATTTCCCTTGAGGATACGGATATCCTTTTGACGCACCTTCATGTGGATCACACAGGACTGGCCCCTGACCTGGTACGCCCGGGAAATAAGGTATTCATCGGGGAGGCGGACCGGTGGTTTATGAATGATGTAGACACGGTTCATGTTCAGCGGGTGAAGCGTCTGCAGGAACACGGGATTTCCCAGGCATTGATTGAGGAGATGCTGGCATGCACCCCTTCGCGGACCATGGCGGCGGACACCTCCTTTCATGGGTATACATGTCTTAGGGAAGGCGATGCCATAGAGGCTGGGCGGTATGTGCTGAAGGCAATTGCTGTGCCGGGACATACGCCGGGACAGATGTGCTTTGAGATTGCGGGAACCGGAGCCATGGTTCTGGCGGATCATGTGCTGTTTGACATCACGCCCAATATCACGGACTGGAAGGATCTCCCCGATGCCCTGGGGGCTTATCTGGAAAGCCTGGATAAAATAGACAGATATGACGTCACGATTCCCCTTCCGGGGCACAGAAAGCCCGGAGATTTTCACGGGCGGATCCGCGCCCTGAAGGAACACCACAGCCGCCGGCTTGCGGAATGCTGGCAGGTGATCAGCCGTCTGGGGCAGGCACGGCTTTACGATATTGCCGGGAACATGACCTGGAAGATACGGGCTGCGGGCTGGGACGATTTTCCTCCCGCCCAGCGGTGGTTTGCGCTGGGGGAGTGCCTGTCGCACTTGGATTACCTGAAAAAGAGAGGGCTCATTGCGGAGAGGATGGGGGATGACGGTATTTGCTGGTGGAAGGTATCGGCAAAAGCGGAGAGGATAGAGGACTTTGGACAAAAAGTAGCATATACCGAAACTGCGGCAGACCGGCCGGCTGTCACTGGAAAATCTTAATTATATCGAAATATTTTCCTCTATATTTGAAAAAATACCTTTAGTATGGTATCATGAGACAAAGAATACAGGGCGCCGGGGCGGGAGTGTGTTTGTAAGTTCATTTCCGTCATTTGCGGCGCCCCTTACCAGGAGGAAATGATGAAAGGGATTATTTTGGCCGGAGGAAGCGGCACCCGTCTGTACCCGCTGACAAAAGTGACATCCAAGCAGCTTCTTCCCATCTATGACAAACCGATGATCTATTATCCGCTGTCCGTTCTGATGAATGCGGGTATACGGGACATTCTGATTATCTCCACACCTGACGATACGCCGCGGTTTGAGGCGCTTTTGGGAGATGGAAGCCAGTTCGGCATCAATCTGTCTTACGCGGTGCAGCCCAGTCCTGACGGCCTGGCCCAGGCTTTTATCATCGGCGCGGACTTTATCGGCACGGACTCCGTAGCCATGGTTCTGGGGGATAATATCTTCCACGGCCAGGGATTAAATAAGCGCCTGAAGGCAGCTGCGTCAAAGGAAAAGGGCGCAACAGTATTTGGGTATTATGTGGATGATCCGGAGCGCTTCGGCATTGTGGAATTTGATGCGGACGGAAAAGCCGTCTCCATCGAGGAGAAGCCTGCCCATCCTAAGTCCAATTACTGTGTCACCGGTCTCTATTTCTATGACAACCGGGTAGTGGAGTACGCAAAGAACTTAAAGCCATCCGCCAGAGGCGAGCTGGAGATCACGGATTTGAACCGCATTTATCTGGAAAATGGGGAATTGGATGTTATCCTGCTGGGACAGGGCTTTACCTGGCTTGACACGGGAACCCACGAGTCTCTGGTGGAGGCCACCAATTTCGTGAAGACCGTGGAGACCCACCAGCACCGCAAGATCGCCTGCCTGGAAGAAATCGCCTATCTGCGGGGCTGGATTACCAGGGAGCAGGTACTTGCGGCCTATGAGGTACTGAAGAAAAATCAGTACGGCAAGTATCTGAAGGATGTGCTGGACGGCAAGTATGTAGACAAGCTCCATAACCGGGAGTTTTAAGGGAGGTATTTAATAAGAATGAAAATTATCGTGACCGGCGGCGCCGGCTTTATCGGGAGCAATTTTGTGCATCACATGGTAAATAAATACCCGGAGTACCAGATTATTAATCTGGATCTGCTCACCTACGCGGGGAACCTGGAGAATTTAAAGCCCGTGGAAGACAAACCCAACTACCGTTTTGTCCGGGGGGATATCGCGGACCGGGCATTTATTTTTGATCTGTTTGAGAAAGAAAAGCCGGATATGGTGGTAAACTTTGCGGCGGAGAGCCACGTGGACCGGTCCATTACCGATCCCGAGGCCTTTGTGCGCACGAATGTGATGGGAACCACCACATTGCTTGACGCCTGCCGGACCTACGGCATCAAGCGCTATCATCAGGTGTCCACGGATGAGGTGTACGGGGATCTTCCCCTGGATCGTCCGGACCTGTTCTTCACCGAGGAGACCCCTCTTCACACCTCCAGCCCCTACTCCTCCTCCAAGGCCAGCGCGGACCTATTTGTTCTGGCTTACCACAGGACTTATGGGCTGCCGGTGACGGTCTCCCGCTGTTCCAACAACTACGGCCCCTATCACTTCCCGGAGAAGCTGATTCCTCTCATCATCAGCCGGGCTCTGGCGGATGAGGAGCTTCCGGTGTACGGCACGGGGGAGAATGTGCGTGACTGGCTCCATGTATCTGATCACTGTGAAGCCATCGATCTGGTGATTCACAAAGGCAGGGAGGGAGAGGTCTACAACATCGGCGGTCACAATGAGCGCACCAACCTGGAGGTGGTGAAGACCATCTTAAAGGAGCTTGGAAAACCCGAAAGCCTGATCCGGTTTGTGACGGACCGTCCGGGCCATGACCGGCGTTATGCCATCGATCCCACAAAGATTGAGACGGAGCTTGGATGGAAACCTAAGTATACCTTCGACACCGGAATCCGCCAGACCATTCAGTGGTATCTGGACAACCAGGACTGGTGGAAGAATATTCTGAGCGGGGAGTACAGCAAGTATTTTGATAAGATGTACGGCGCACGCCTGGAACAGTCTTAAGGAGGAAAGAGAATGAGAATTTTAGTCACCGGGGCAAAGGGACAGCTGGGACAGGATCTGATGGCTGAGCTGGCCGCGAGAGGACTTACGGGCATCGGCGTGGACGTGGAGGACATGGATATTACGGATGCCTCCGCCTGTGCGGAAGTAATTGCAGGAGAGCGGCCTGACGCAGTTATCCACTGCGCCGCATATACTGCAGTAGACGCCGCTGAAGATAACCTGGAGCTTTGCCGCCGGGTGAATGCCGAGGGCACCCGCAACATTGCGAAGGTCTGCCGGGATTTGGACATCCGGATGATGTACATCAGCACGGACTACGTGTTCAACGGCCAGGGGGAGCGCCCCTGGGAGCCGGATGACTTCCGGGAACCCTTAAACGTATATGGCCTGACAAAGTATGAGGGCGAAATCGCCGTGGAGCAGAATCTTGAAAAATATTTTATTGTGCGGATCGCCTGGGTGTTCGGGCTTCACGGAAAGAATTTTGTGCGGACTATGCTGCGTCTGGGAAGAGAGAGGGGAGCGGTGAGCGTAGTAAATGACCAGATTGGTTCCCCTACCTATACCCCGGATCTGGCAAGGCTGCTTGCGGACATGATTCAAACGGAGAAATACGGGCGCTATCACGCAACCAACGAGGGGCTGTGCAGCTGGTATGAATTTGCGTGCGAGATATTCCGGCAGGCGGGCATGACGGATGTGAAAGTGACGCCGGTGGATTCGGCCGGCTTTCCTGCCAAGGCCAAGCGGCCCTTTAACAGCCGGATGAGCAAAGAGAAGCTCACGGAGAATGGCTTTGCGCGTTTGCCGGCTTGGCAGGACGCCTTGGGCCGGTATCTGGCAGCCTTAAAAGAGAACGGCATGTGGGAGTGAGAAAAGTCGGCAGGGCAGCCGGAAAAAGAAAGAGTTGGTCTGCCTGGGCAAAGGGCTGCGGACAGATCTTGGAAAGGAATGAATAAGATGGGCAAATATTTTGGAACAGACGGCTTCCGCGGAGAGGCCAATGTGGACCTTACCGTGGAGCACGCCTACAAGGTGGGCCGTTTCCTCGGCTGGTATTATGGACAGAGTGCCCCGGATGAGCGGTGCCGGATTGTGATCGGCAAGGATACACGCAGGAGCAGCTACATGTTTGAGTATTCCCTGGTGGCGGGACTTACAGCCTCCGGGGCGGATGTATATCTGCTCCATGTGACCACCACCCCCAGCGTGTCCTATGTGGTCCGCACCGAAGGATTTCAGTGCGGGATCATGATATCCGCCAGCCACAATCCCTATTACGACAATGGGATTAAGGTTATTAACGAGAGGGGAGAAAAGCTGGAGGAGTCCGTAATCGAGAAGATTGAGGCGTATCTGGACGGAAAGATGGGGGAGATCCCCTTGGCGAAGAAGGCTGCCATCGGACGGACGGTTGATTTTGCGGCGGGCAGAAACCGCTATATCGGCTACCTGATTTCTATTGCCACCCGCTCCTTCAAGAATATGAAGGTGGCTCTGGACTGCGCCAACGGAAGCGCCTCTGCTATCGCCAAGAACGTGTTCGACGCGCTGGGAGCCGAGACTCATGTGATCCACAACGAGCCCAATGGCTTGAATATCAATACGGACTGCGGCTCCACCCATATCGGGGCGCTGCAGAAATTTGTCCTGGAGACCAAGTGTGATGTGGGATTTGCCTATGACGGGGCTGCGGACCGGTGCATTGCGGTGGACGAAAATGGACGCGTGGTGGACGGAGACGCCATCATGTTTATCTGCGGAAAGTATATGAAGGAGCAGGGAACCCTGTTTCACAATACGGTGGTCACCACCATTATGTCTAATTTTGGCCTTTACAAGGCATTTGACCGGGAAGGCATTTCTTATGAGAAGACCGCGGTGGGGGATAAGTATGTGTATGAAAATATGGCGGCCACAGGGCACTGTCTGGGCGGAGAGCAGTCCGGACACATTATTTTCAGCAAGCATGCCACTACGGGAGACGGAATTCTGACTTCCCTCAAAGTGATGGAGGTAATCCTGGAGAAAAAGCAGCCTCTGGCAAAGCTGGCTTCTGAGGTGGAAATTTATCCCCAGGTATTAAAGAACGTACGTGTGAAGGATAAGAAGGCGGCCCAAGAAGACGAAACGGTACAGGCGGAAACCCGGAGGGTGGCCGATGCCCTGGGAAGCGACGGACGCATTCTCCTGCGTCAGTCCGGCACAGAACCGGTTGTGCGGGTGATGGTGGAAGCCCCGGACATGGAGACCTGCGAGCGGTATGTGGACCAGGTAATTCAGGTGATGAAGGAGAGGGGACACTGCCTGTAATTAAAAATTGTAGGCCGCTGCGGAGCGCTCTTTCATGAACCGCAGGAATATATATCATAACCACAAAGAATGAGAAAATAAGCCGCCTAACTTGTAAGTTATGGCGGCTTATGCTATAATAAAAAAATCTCCTCTCCTAGGAAGTAGGAAGAGGAAATTTGAGGCAACAGTTCAGGACGGCGCATCTTCTTGCCGTCCTGAACAGTTACATTTTGAAAGGAATGATGCGAGAGATGGGGCTGAACCAGTAAGAGCGGTGCTGTTCATTGTCCGGCATTACGGCGTGATCGAGCGACTGCCCGGTATGGGCGGTATG
>CALWBS010000313.1 GCA_944376135.1 uncultured Enterocloster sp. | reverse complement strand
TCGAGATGGCTGCCAGCAAGGGAGTATATCACAAGAACAATGCTTCCCGCAAGGTATCCCGCATCAGCAAGGCTGTAAATTCTATCGCTTAATTATACACATACAAAAATCCTTCCGGACTAACCCACCGGAAGGATTTTTTGTTTTCTAAACGAATACGCATTAGGAAAACGCTGTCCCTATTTCACTCCTTTAATATACTCCATAGCCACTCCAAGGCAGCCCTCCAATCCCACAAGACCGCCGTTTAAGCAGATGTCATAAGTCTCCATCTTGCCCCATTTTCCCGGTGCGCAGGCATCGCAGTACGCTTGGCGGCGTTTATCCACTGAAAGTACATGGGCCTTCAAGCTGTAGCGGGAAAGCTCCGGATGTACCTTCATGATGCGCCCGATCCGGTACTCCAGATCCGCATACACAAAAATATTGACCGCATCCGGCAGAATAGTCTCCGAACACCGCTCTACAATCACACAGGGGCCTTCCTGCGCAAGGCGGCGAATCACCGTCTCCTGGGCCTTATAAATGCTCTTTGTCAGGGAGGTCTGATTCTGGGCCACATGGAGAACCGATTCCTCCTCTGTATCCGGTTCCACCTGATCCATAGCTTCCACTGCCGCCAGGTCCACACCGCCCTCCTCGGCGATCATAGCTGCCAGATTATCCCCATAAAAAGGGATTCCCAGCCTGGCCGCAATCATCTCCCCCAGTTCCTTTCTCCCGCTTCCATGCTGCCCGCTGATGGTAATCACATTCTTCATTTCCTTACCTCCCCATTGATAAATATTTATAATCACAATCGGCCCGCGTCATATACAGCCCGCTCGCCCCCAATAAATTTGGGCCGGGTTCTGGCGCAGACTACCCGCGCGCCGCCGATTTCCCTTGTCTTTATCCGTACCGGAACGGCCACATCCCGCAAATGCATGCCGATCAGTGTATCTCCAATATCGATTCCTCCATGCGCCTTTATGTGCTCCACCGCCACAGGGCGGTCAAAAAGCGCATAAGCGGCTGTGGCAAAAGATCCCCCGGCCTTCAGCTGAGGCACCACATTTACCGGCTCCCAGCCATAGCGCAGGGCGGCCTCCTCCTCCAGAATCAGCGCCCGGTTCAAGTGCTCGCAGCACTGGGCCGCCAGATAAATTCCTTTTTTCCGCAGCGTTTCACAGAGAGTTTCACAAACAGACCTTCCTATCTCCTCGCTGGAGTGGGATCCAATTTTATAGCTGTCGATTTCGCTTGAGGAGCACCCCACGACCAGCACCTGCCCGGCCTTCATGTGCGCCTGCTCCAAAAACTCCGCCAGCGCCTCTCTGGTACTCCCGCAGATTTCCGCAAGCTCCATCTCTTTCATCGCATCCATCGCCTTTCATCCTTTTCTTAATATCGATTTGCTATGAGCAGCTCCACCGCCAGCCGGTCGGAGAGCCGCCCGGTTTTCACGCTCTCTTCCGCGTCCACGCAGAGATTCACATAAGATAAAATCTGCTCCCTGGTAAAAGCTCGGGCCTGGGTCATCACCTTCCCAACCACAAAGGGCTGGAGCTTCAGCCGGGAGGCTATGGCGCCCCGGTCCATGCCCTGCCCTGCCAGCTCCTTCACCTGCAAAATCTGGTTGAACTGTCTGGCGATGAGGAACAAAATCCGCATAGGAGGCTCCTTGAGCGTCAAAAGATCCTCATACAGGTCCATGGCCTGGCGGGTCTTTCGGTTTGCGATCGCCGCAATCATATCAAAAATACGGTTTGTAATCTGGGGGGTACAGATAGCGTCCACGTCCTCCTTTGTGATTACATCCCAGCCCAAGGTGTAGCTGATCAGCTTTTCCAGCTCCGAGCTGATATTTTCCATATCGTCTCCCGTGAGGCTCAAAAAATATTCCATGGTCCCGGAGGTTATCTTTTTCCCGCCTCGGGCCAGAATGCCCGCCGCCCATCTGCCCAGCTGCGCTGAATTCTGCCTTTCCATCTCAGCCGCATAGCCCTTCTTTTTTACCGCTTTATATAGTTTGCTCCGTTTGTCTACCTCTGATTCCACAAAGAGAAGGCAGGTGGTGTCTGGAATCTGCTCAATATAGGAACTGACGGCGTCCGCCCCCGCTCCCCCCTTAAACCAGCCGCTGTCCTCCACGAGAACCAGGCGCTTCTCGGCAAAAAACGGCATGGTGTCCGCCAGGCTGATAATCTCCGCCGGGTCAATCCCCTTGCCCTCAAAGAAATTGTAGTTCATGGTGTCCCCGCCGGTAATGGCTTCCCGCAGACGGTTTTTGTAGCTCCTCTTTAAAAATTCCTCCTCCCCCCAGAGCAGATAGACAGGCCTAAATTCTCTCTTTTTAATGTCTTCATTCAGCGTCTGCATGCGTCTCTTCCTTCCGGCTTTCCTCTGCCTTCTTTCTGTACTGTGAGGGGGTGCATCCCTTAATCTCACGGAAGGCTCTGGCAAAATAGCTCATTTCCTGAAATCCGCACTCCGTCCCGATGTCCACGATCTTCATATTGGAGCCTGCCAGAAGTCTGGCCGCCCTCTGGATACGGTAATGCTTCACATACTGGATGGGCGTGCTCCCAATGGTGCCGTGAAAACAGCGAAGGCATTCGCTGGGGCTTAGGGATGCGCTGGCCGCCACATCCTCCATGGTCAGGCGCTCCCCAAAATGCTCCTGGATGTACTGCAGCATAATTTTAATGCGTTCCCCATCCCGCAGGTCTTTGGCAGACGGCCGGGGCTGGGGCGTCCTTCCCGCTGCCAGAAAATAAATAATCCGCGAAAGTCCTTCCCGAACCTGAAATTCATATCCCGGCCCCTCCTGCACACAAGCCTGCCAGGCATCTTCCAGGGCAGCCAGCGCATTCTTCTGCCAGGGAATTTTCTCCTCCAAAACCACAGCCTTCGCCCCTCCATCCTCCAGGAGGGGGCGGATATAGTCCTGCCAGAATACACTGTCCAGGCTCCCGCCCACCAGCCGAGGATGAAAAACCACAGAATGAAGCCTGCACTCTCCCGCTCCCTCTGCCTGGACCCCGTGCACCACTCCGCTGTTCACAAAAATTCCCTGGCCGGTTTCCAGCGGATAGCTCTTTCCCCCAGCGGCAAATACAGCTCTTCCTTCTGCCACCAGAGCAGCCTCCATCTCCTCATGCCAGTGCCAGGGAACCTCCTCCCTGGACAGATCGTCATAGTAGCACGCGGCCGGAAATGAGGCCGTCCCATGAGAAATGAGCTCCCTGCCCTGGGAATCAATCTTCGCGCCGCATAGGGACAGTGCCATATACTCCCTCCCTGTTCCGGAGATTTTATCCTATCTTTTCGGAGATTCTCTCCTATAAAATCTAAATGTTTGGTGTTATTATCTTACCATGATTGGAGGAAAATAACAATATGATACATTTACTTTTAGCTGTAATCTATCTCTCATTCATAAGCCTCGGCCTGCCCGACTCCCTGTTGGGATCCGCCTGGCCTGTCATTTATCAGGATTTCGATGTCCCCGTATCCTTTGCCGGCATTATTTCCATGATTATTGCCTGCGGCACCATTGTCTCCAGCCTTTTCAGCGACCGGCTCACCCGAAGCCTTGGCACCGGGAGAGTCACGGCCATCAGCGTTGCCTTGACCGCCCTGGCCCTCTTTGGCTTCTCTATCAGCCCTTCCTTTGTATTTCTCTGCCTGTGGGCCGTCCCCTACGGCCTGGGCGCGGGAAGTGTGGACGCTTCCCTCAACAACTTTGTCGCCCTTCACTTCTCCAGCCGTCATATGAGCTGGCTTCACTGCATGTGGGGGGTGGGCGCCTCTGCGGGGCCCTTCATCATGGGGCACGCGCTGACCGGCGGCCAGGGCTGGACCTCCGGTTACCGGGCCATCAGTTTGATCCAGATCTGCCTCACAGCGATTCTGGTTGTCAGTCTGCCTCTCTGGAAGGCCAAAGCGGGAAGTGCCGCTGCCCTGGACGTCGGCGTTCCCTCCGCTTCGGACGGGCAGCCCGAGGATAATACTCCCCTCTCCCCCCGGCAGGTTCTCACTCTTCCCAAGGCTAAAACGGCGGCCGCGGGCTTCTTCTGCTACTGTGCCTTAGAGCAGACTACCGGGCTGTGGTCAGGAACTTATCTCACGCTGTCCCGGGGTGTACCGGCGGAGACCGCCGCCAGCTGGGCCAGCCTGTTTTTCCTGGGAATAACCATCGGCCGGGGCGCCGGAGGTTTTTTGACCAGCGCTCTATCAGACCGGCAGATGGTCCGTCTGGGCCAAGCTGTCACCGCCTGCGGGATTCTCACGCTGCTCCTTCCCATGGGAAATACCGCCGCCCTCGCGGGACTGATCTTAATCGGACTCGGCTGCGCGCCCATTTATCCCAGCATGCTCCACAGCACGCCGGTTCACTTCGGCGCAGCCCGCTCCCAGGCTGTCATTGGGATTGAGATGGCCACTGCCTACGTGGGCACCTGCCTGATGCCGCCGCTGTTTGGGTGGCTGGCAGCACATGTGAATCCCGGTCTCTTTCCCTTTTATCTGATGCTGCTTCTCTTTCTCCTGACAGCGAGCCAAGAAGCGCTCTGGCGCCGGACGTCCGCAGTACACAAGTGCTGCGCAGGGGAATCCATGTAAACGGCCGAGCGGCCAAGCCTTTAAAACCGGCTTGACCGCTCTCTTTTTAAGATGGGAAGTCATCGTTCGACAACAACGGTGAGCAGCACCAGATCTTCATCCCCATCATTGATAATACTGTGTTCGGATCCCTTTTTGCAGATATGACAGATACCGGCGCTCAAAATTTCTTCCTGCCCGTCACACACCGCTTTTCCATGGCCAGCACAGACATAATTAATGTCATCGCTGGTCTCATGTTTATGAAGACCGATGGAGCCGCCCGGGTGAATCACGCAGGGAATGATTTTGCCCTGCTTGTCCATATACATTTTTGCGGACATTGTCCCTGTCCCGTGATTCATTCCGGGGATAGTAACTTCCTCAACTTCATTAAAATCAATGCGCATTTTATTTCCTCCTTAAATTCCGGACAGTTAATATCCTATATGGGTCATTGTCCGCGCCCTCCTACTTCAGATGGCGGGTGGGAATCGCCAGGAGCCCGCGTACCCGGACTTCCAAATGCTTTTCAATCGCCTGCAGGTGTTCTTCCCGCAGGTTGAGGCTGGGATGACGCTTAAATCGGAATCCGATCATACGGCGGAGCTGCTCTTTCTGCCTGACTCCCATCACCTCCGCACATACTTCTTCATAAGAGATATTATACGGATTGGAACGAGTCCCGGCATACTCGGCCAGATTCGCATAATCTTCCTTGTCGGCATAACAGAACAGGGACAGCCCGTTGTCAAAAATAGGGGCAGGCGCAAGAATCTTCCCGCTGTGATTGTCCCGCAGAATGCCAAAATTTCCAAAGTGCCGGTCCTCGTTGTAAATCAGAGCGTCAAATACCAGCATACTGCGGATCTGCTCGGAAAATTCCGGTCCCAGCTTGTCATAGTAGGCAAGGCAGGCGGCAATTCCCCCGGATCGGACTATACGCCCGATAGGAATATAGGCCGTGTCAATGTTGGTAAACAAAGCGCACTTGGACGCCGTGATTCCTTTCCAGCTCTCCAGGTCATAATGCACCGCATTTAGGCGCATGGTTTCGGCAATCTGGGAGGCGTAATACTCACAATACGGTTCCCAGCCCGTATTGGATGCGCCGGAAGTACCGCCCTTGTAGAGATAAATCCCATCGTTCTCCACATAGCGCCATGCCTTAGGAAGCATACCGCCCGTGGTCAGCTCCGGGGAGGTGGTAAACGCCTGCCTGCTCCCGCCTGCGCCGGTATAGGCCACCAGCGCCAGTATCTCTGAAAAACGATTTTCATAAAGATTATATTGGGAAAAATTCCCTTTAAACCCTTCTGGCACTACCCAATAGCTGTCGTTCAAAGACAGCCCCTTGCACACATCGATAATTCCCTTCGTGTCTCCCTGATTCAAGCCCAATGTTTTCAAAATTTTATCCACAAAAGCACGATTTTTGGGAATAACCCGCCGTTCCAGCCAGCGGATAACGCCCTCGTCGGTGCGCTCCATATCCAACGGCAGCAAATGGACCTGCTCCTCGTTGGTGTATATAATTTCGGCCACAAGACCAGACAAGCCCCGCTTTTCCATAGAAAAACGCATCAGCTCCGTATCATAAATGCGAAGACTGTAAACATTACTCATAAGGCTCCTCCTTGTCGTCCGCGCGAGGTTCTGTATCCCTCTTCCCCAGCCGCACCTCATCCAGGTATTCCGCCAGCTCCTCGTCCACGCTCTCGAACAGATAATTTTTTCCCGGCGGGCCAAGCTTTTCCTGCTCCTCCCGAATCAGGCGGCGGACCCGCTCGATGTCCTCCTTCAAGTCCCGCGCGGACATCAGAAGACATCCCTGTCCATAGATGAGCAGCTGCTCCAGCCCGTCTGAGGTCGCCACAGTCACCCGGTTTCTGCGGCCGATGCGGTGCGCCAGCTTTTCAATGTACTGATCTGCGGTCTCCGCCTCCCTGGTGTAGACCACGTGAATGTTGTGGTAATCCAAGGCCTCCCCCGTATTTCCCGTAACCTTGTAGGCGTCAAAGACCAGGATGAGCGTACATTTCCTGTATGCCTGATAATTGCACAGAATATCCATCAGCTTCTGCCTGGCCCCGT
>CALWBS010000312.1 GCA_944376135.1 uncultured Enterocloster sp. | reverse complement strand
CGGCGTCAAGCAGCGGATCACCAGGGGGAAGGAGCTGCTGCGCGTCGAGCTGGAGATTTAGGGGGATGGCAAATGGAAGGCCGGGATTATTTGGATGATATTTTGTACAGGGCCATGCCGCGCTTGGACAAGGCCATGCAGGAATGCCTGATGCGGGAGCAGAAAAATGGTCCGCTGTTTCGCACGTCTCCGGGGTTTGAGAGAAATATGAAGCGCTTGCTTCGAAGCAGGGGACGGGATTTGACAGCGCCCGGAAGAATCAGGCCAAGACTGCGCCCGAAAGAATTGGGCCAAGACCGGGCCGTGCGGACGAGATATCCGGGCAAGCTTAAGCTGTCCGGAAGGAAACTTCTGGCGGCAATTATTTTAATTCTTGCCATGCTGGCTCTGGGACTGACAGCTGCGGCTGCGATTTTCAGGAGAATGGAGCTGGCTCATTACCGGGACGAGGTGCAGGGAGCGGATGTGTACCGCTTTTCCGGGGAGAAGACAGCGGACAAAGAGGAGGCGGTGATAATCTATCCTTCTTACATACCCGAGGGATATGCGGAAACGGTGAATATATACCAGGGGAGCCCGTATTATGAGCTGGAGATGGAGTGGGCTGGGCCGGACGGGGACACGATCCGCTACACCATGTTCCAGACGCTGGAGGGCGGGAGAGCGCTTTATCTGGATGCGGACTATGACTCGGAAGAGAAGGTCGAGGTAAATGGGGCGGAGTGGTTCTGCACCTACCGAAAGGGGGCCTACCGCATGGCGAGGCTGCAGGAGGGGGATCTGTTTTTTCTGGTGTCGACGGAAGATACGTTTCCGAGAGAAGAGCTCCTTAAAATATTGGAGGGAATCCATCTGCCGAACCGGGCGGAGGTGGAGGTGATCTCTGAAACGGCCGGTTTTGAAGAGCGTCACGCCCGCATAGGCGAGCTGGAACGCCGGGCCGAGGGCTGGGCGTTCCAGGATGCGCCCTTTCTAGTGGGGGAGCGTTCGGCAGATGTTTTGGAAAATGATGCAAAGAGCCGGGAATCTGCCGGAGCCAGCAGGCAGGCCGCCGCCCGCCGGGACAAGGCGCTGGATTTTATCAGGGAGCAGTATCCGGACTATCTTTCCGGCGCGGAGCAGATGGAAGAAGGCATCCTGCAGAGCAGCTATCTGCGGGCCGTGTACGGGGATTTTCAGACGCCGCAGCCGGAAGACGCCCGGACAGAGGAGGAGAAATATTTCTGGATGGGAAGGCTTGTGGGGGAAATCACGGAATTTGTCTATGCGGGCCTTTGGACGGAGGAGGATGCTCTGATTCAGAAAAATCTGGCGGAATTGGGGGAAATTTTAAACGGAGACGAATGAAGGTTCAACTGCGTTTTGACAGGCGTTTTTTGCGGAGGGAATAGAGAACAAATGTTCGAAAAAACTCTTGCATCCGCATTGGGAATGTGTTATGATAATTTTTGCGAACATATGTTCTTTAAAATCCCTTATACCGATACAGGAGAATACCCCCTATGCTGATACAGGAGAATTTGTCTATACAGGAAAAACTTACGATTTTGACTGACGCAGCGAAGTACGACGTGTCCTGCACATCCAGCGGAGTAAGTCGCCGCGGTCGCAAGGAAAGCTTGGGAAATGCGACCCAGGCCGGTATCTGCCACAGCTTTGCGGCAGACGGCCGCTGTATTTCTCTGTTAAAGATTTTGTTTACCAACCAGTGCATCTATGACTGCCGGTACTGTGTCAACCGCTGCTCGAACGATGTGCCCAGAACCTCCTTCACGCCCGACGAGGTCTGCACCCTGACGATGGAGTTTTACAGGAGAAATTATATAGAAGGACTTTTTTTAAGCTCAGGTATCCTTTACAGTGCGGACCACACCATGGAGCTCTTATATGAAACTCTGTATAAGCTGCGGGTGGGAAACCATTTTAACGGTTATATCCATGTAAAGACCATTCCCGGCGCCTCTCCGGAGCTGGTGGAGCGCCTGGGCTTTCTCGCAGACCGCATGAGCATCAACCTGGAACTTCCCACGGCAGAGGGTCTTGCCCGGCTGGCACCGGGAAAATCAAGGGAGAAGATTCTGCAGCCTATGCGTCAGGTGCAGCAGGGGATCAGCCGCTCCAGCCGGCTTTTGGGCTATGACAGGGGATATAAAAAGACGTATCCTACGGAGCGAGCAGGCTTTGCGGGCGGGGCTGCGCTTATAAAGCCGGAGCTGGCAGACGGAGGAGACAGCGGGATAAAAGCGGTCTGCGGGGAAGCGGACCGCGCCAAGTCACTAATTTTGCCGCCCTCTTACTATCGGGAGAAGCCCTTTGTACCCGCAGGACAGAGCACCCAGATGATCGTGGGGGCAGCGGGAGAGAGTGATTTTCAGATGCTGTCGGTGACCCAGGCTCTGTATGAAAACTATGGACTCAAGCGGGTCTTTTACTCTGCCTATATTCCGGTAAATGATGATCCGGGCCTTCCGGCTCTCCCGGGAGGCCCGCCTCTTTTGAGAGAACACCGGCTGTACCAGGCAGACTGGCTGCTGCGCTTTTACGGTTTCCGAGCGGAGGAGCTTCTCTCACAGGACAAACCGAATTTCAATCTCCTGCTGGACCCCAAGTGCGACTGGGCGCTGAGACATTTGGAGGGATTCCCTGTGGAGGTGAATCAGGCTCCCTATGGGGAGCTTCTTAGGGTTCCCGGCATCGGGGTCAAGTCCGCCCGGCGGATTGCGGCGGCGCGAAGGCTGGGGCCGGTGGCCTTTGAAGATTTAAAAAGGATGGGAGTAGTCTTAAAGCGGGCCCGGCATTTCATCACCTGCAGCGGCCGGATGGACCGGGGGACAAAGCTGGACGGGGATTCGATTGCCAGGGCTTTGATGGGGGATGAGCGCCGGGAGGCCTGGGAGATCGAACACAGGGACAGCTTCCGCCAGCTTTCCCTCTTTGACGATCCGAATTTTCTCGCGGCGGGCAATGCGAGCGGGCAAACGCTTTAAAAGGAGGCAGGCGAATGACGGTATATGTGTGCGGAGCGGAGTTTGAAAGCATTTTATGCGGTATTTACGATGCCTGGATGAGCCGAAAGGGGCATGAGAATGTACGCCTGGAGATACGGGGGACAAACCAGGATATGGAGCTTTTCGCGGACTATGTGGACGTGGAGCCCTCCCGGGACAAAGCGGGGAAGGTGCTGGAGGCGATGCGGATAAAGCTCTCGCAGGAGGTATTCCGGCAGGTATATGCCGCCTCTTTGAACAGAGAGCCGGGGCGGGCGGACGCAGTGTACCGCTTTTTGATTCAGGCCTTCCGGCGGGGCCCTGCGGTGACGGACTGTCTGCAGGAACAGGCGGTTTATGAGCTGTTTCGCCTTTCGAGAAGGGTGTACAATGAAAGCCACTGCCTGACGGAATTTATTCGGTTTTCCCAGGTTGCGGGGAATGTGCTTGTCAGCCGGATCGGGCCGGAGAACGATGTCCTCACGCTGGTCTCCCCGCATTTTGCGGATCGGATGCCGGCGGAGAATTGGGTGATTTATGATGCGAACCGCCAAAAAGCCGCCGTGCATCCGGCGGGCAGGGACTGGTTTATCCTGAATCAGGCCATGGAGAGGAAAGAAGGGAGAGAGGATGGCGTCTGGCAGACCTGTCTGACGGCAGAGGGGGACGAGGCCGTCTATCAGCAGCTCTGGAGAGCGTTTTTCGATGCGGTGGGAATTCAGGAGAGGAGAAATCCTGTCTGCCAGAGAACCCATCTGCCGCTTAAGTACCGCAGATATATGACGGAATTTCAAAATGGATGAACATCCTCTTGCCATTTTTTCTCATTTCCAGTATAGTAATAGTATCTGATGAAATTTCCGCCGGGTCATCCGGGGAGTCTAACAGGCAGCGGTATGAGCCGTTGCCGTTCATTCATCTGACAGCCGCCTATCTGCGGCAGTATTCCAAAAAACATACAAGTTGGGTGCAGACACAATAGAGATGAGAAAGGGGCGTGATCTATGTTTACGCAGGTTTACAGCGGGGGCATACAGGCCATTGACGGCTATATTGTCTCTGTGGAGGCGGACGTTTCGGATGGCCTTCCATTCTTTAATATTTCAGGTCAGCTCTCCACAGAGGTGCGGGAATCCCAGAACCGGGTGCGGACAGCTCTGAAAAATGCGGGTTTTCGTCTCCCGGCAAAAAAGATTACGGTAAATCTGTCGCCGGCCGGGATTCGAAAGGCGGGGACAGCGTTTGATTTGGCCATTGCAGCGGCTGTTCTGGGGGCGTTTGGCCTGCTGAGTGTGGAAAATTTGAAAAACAGCATGGTGGTCGGAGAGCTGGGATTGGACGGCAGAGTAAAGCCTGTGAAGGGAATTCTGTCCTTAGTTATGGCGGCGAAAGATTTTGGGCTTTCCCGCTGCTTTCTCCCGCTTGAAAGCTGCCGGGAGGGCAGCGTCATCGAGGGGATAGACATTGTAGGAGTGTCGTCCCTGGGAGAACTGGCGAATTTGCTGGAGGGTGCGGGAAGGATTGAGCCGTTTGCGGCCGACCCGGAGGAGACGGAGCCCCAGAAATACCCGGTGGATTACCGGGAGATCAATGGACAGCAGGTCCTCAAGCGGGCGGCTGAGGTGGCGGCCGCAGGGATGCACGGTCTTCTCCTAAATGGAAGAGCGGGCACGGGAAAGACGATGGCGGCCAAACGCCTTCCCACCATTCTGCCGGGTCTTACCAGGGAGGAGAATATTGAGATATCCCGGGTGTACAGTGTGTGCGGACTCTTGCCGCCGGGGAAAGCGCTCCTGTCAAGGCGGCCGTTCCGCAGTCCGCATCACACCATAACGCCCCACGGTCTGATTGGAGGGGGAAGTGTCCCGCGTCCGGGGGAGCTCTCTTTGGCATCCGGCGGAGTCCTATTTCTTGATGAGCTCCCTCTTTTTGGACGGGCGTCCCTGGAGGTTTTAAGACAGCCGCTGGAGGAGGGAAGGATCAGCCTTACCCGGGCTCTGGGCACCTATGAGTTTCCGGCGGATTTCATGCTGGCGGCGGCAATGAACCCCTGCCCCTGCGGATTTTTTCCGGACAGGAGCCGCTGCAGATGCTCGCAGGCCGATATACGGGCTTATTTGAGTCGGCTCTCCCGGCCTTTGATGGAGCGCTTTGATATTTGCGCTGAGGCCGCTCCGATCACCTTTGAGGAGCTTAAAGGGGAGGAGAAAGACAATGAAAGCTCTGAAACGATCCGCGGCCGTGTAGAGCAGGCGAGAGAGATACAAAAGAAACGGTTTGCGGGAAGCAAAATTCGCTTTAACAGCCGTATGGGGCAGAAGGAGGTGGCACAGTTCTGCCGCCTGGGCCGGTCGGAAGAAAAATTTGCCCAGAGGGTTTATGAGGCCCGGCAGATCAGTGCGCGGGGATATCACAAGGTCCTCAAGGTGGCGCGGACCATTGCGGACCTTGCCGGGGAGGAGCAGATTGAAAGGGAACATCTTGCGGAGGCATTTGGATACCGAACATTGGAGGAGCGCTTATGGGAGACGCGGTGAAGGAGAGGGAAAAAGAATTTCTTTTCTGGCTTTGTCAGGCCCCCTGGCTGGGCGCTGTCTCCATACGCAGAATCGGAGAGCTGGCCGGAGGATTTGAAAAGGCATATTATATAGAAGGAAAAGAACTGCGGGAGAGAGGTGTCCTGGGCACTTCAGAGAGAGCAGCGCGCTATGAGGCGTGGAAACAGGAATTTACAAGACTGCGGGAAAATTATTATGGTCTGTCAGATCGGGGCATCCGATTTATAACTCCGTTGGACAGCGAATATCCTAAAGGACTGCTGCATATTTATGACTATCCTATGGGACTCTATGTAAGGGGGTGCTTTCCGAATGGAAAGCGGCCGAGAGCCGCTGTGGTGGGAGCGCGGGCCTGCAGCAGTTATGGAGCCCGGACAGCCAGGCGGATGGCGGCAGAATTGGCGCAGAAGGGAGTACAGATTATCAGCGGCCTGGCACTGGGAATTGACGGGGAGGCCCACAGGGGCGCGCTGGAGGCAGGCGGTGAAACCTATGCCGTTCTGGGATGCGGGGTGGACATCTGTTATCCGAAATCCCACGCGGGTCTGCTGGAACGGATTCTCGAGAAGGGCGGCGTGCTTTCAGAGTATCCACCGGGGCAGCAGCCTCTGGCCTGGCATTTCCCCGTGCGGAACCGGATTATCAGCGGTCTCTCCGATGCCGTTTTGGTAATGGAAGCGCGGGAAAAAAGCGGCTCTCTGATTACGGCAGAAGCAGGGCTTGAACAGGGAAAGGAGATATTCGCCCTTCCCGGACGGATCGGAGACCCGTTAAGCCAGGGCTGCAACCGGTTGATTCAGGAGGGGGCAAATCTGCTGTCTTCCGCGGAACAGGTTCTGGATTCTATGGGAGTATTTTATGAAAAAACGAATTTTGCAGATGGAAAAGATAGGAAGGGACTTGCAAAGATTGAAAAAATGGTGTATAGTTGCCTAGATTCCGAACCTCGCCATCTGGAGGAAATCGCTCGGGCTGCAGGGCTTTCTGTGAGCCAGGCGATGAGCACGCTTTTGGAGCTGGAGCTTGCAGGTTATGCAGTCCGGACAGAGGGTTCGTATTATGAGGTCTCCGGGAAGATGTTTCGGTGATGCGCCTGCGTGTACGGGCGGGGGACGGTTTGAGAAAGATATAGAACGGGAGTAAGGAGTTTTACAATGGCGAAGCATTTGGTTATTGTGGAATCACCGGCAAAAGTTAAGACAATTAAAAAGTTTTTGGGTTCAAACTATGAGGTGGACGCATCGGGGGGCCATGTGCGGGATCTCCCCAAGAGTCAGCTGGGATTCGATCCGGAACATGATTATGAGCCCAAGTACATTACCATACGAGGAAAGGGAGATATTCTGGCGAAGCTCCGCAAGGAGGTTAAGAAGGCAGATAAGATTTACCTTGCAACGGACCCGGACCGGGAAGGAGAAGCGATCTCCTGGCATTTGATGAAAGCGTTAAAGCTCGACGAGCTGAAGGACAAGGAAGTATACCGCATCAGCTTTAATGAAATCACCAAAAATGCGGTGAAAGCGTCTCTAAAGGCGCCGCGGAATCTGGATATGAACCTGGTGAATGCTCAGCAGACCCG
>CALWBS010000311.1 GCA_944376135.1 uncultured Enterocloster sp. | reverse complement strand
TGATTGTCCCCGCCGGTAAATCCCAAAACCTTGGAGGCCAGGCTGTCAAAGGGATAATAGCGCTTATAGTCCTCATCCACTTTGACCCCTGCCAAATCCATGGAACGGATTCTGTCCCCAATCTCCTTGTCCACATTGGTCTTTATGATCTCCCGGGCGCTGCGTTTTTCTACCTTGGGCCGCACCGCATCCTCGGAAAGCCCCAGTTCCCCGCAGAGCGCCTGTATCACTCCTTCTCTGTCCTCCACCTGATTGTAAATCACGGAAATCGTGCATACTGTCCGGTTATCCGCAATCACCACGCCGTTCGCGTCGATGATACGCCCTCTGGCCGCTTTGATGGAACGCTCCCTCTGGTGGAGTTCCCGGGCCCGTTGACTGTAGTGCTCGGAGCGAAAAATCATGAGAAAACCCAGCCGCCCTGACAGGCCGATCATCACAAGCGCGATGAGAAGCCAGAGGACGGCTGTATTTTTTCTGTGTTTTGTCAGTTTTCCTTCCATTGGGCCTCTTCCTGAAGCGTGTCTTGCACGTTCGGGCAATTCTTACTAAAAAGTATATTGCCGCAAAAGACCGGATATGAATGGACGCGCCAAATCACCCCGCCGCTTCGGAGGACGGCTGGCTTTCACCCCCGGCTGACTGGCCCGCATCTGCCGAACTCTCGGCGGATTGACTCGAAGCGGACGGGTTCTCGGCGGATTGGCCCGCGCCTCCCTCCGTACCGGGCACCGCGTCGGGCACACCGCTGTCGTAGATCTCGCCTTCCTCCACGGGGATGTACTCGTCCGTCTCATACGTGCGCTCCGTCTCCTGGGGCGCCTCGGTGCTCTCCGTTTCCTGCGTCTCCTCCTGGCCGTGAATCCCCTCCTCTGCGGGAAGGCTCTGTGCCGGCTGCTCCTCCTCGCCGGGAAGCTCCTCCGTGGGGAATACATTCAAATAAGGAAGGGCCTCCGTCATGATCTTGGAGAAAATAGCGCTCGCATAAGAGCTGTGGGCCTGCTCAGGTCCCGGCGGATAGCCGGGCGTGTCAATCACCACATAGACAAAGAGCTGCGGGTCTTCCACCGGCGCAAAGCCCGCGAAGGACACCAGATAATTTTTGTCCGCGCGCGGCTGCTTCTCCGCGGTTCCCGTTTTTCCGCCCACATGGTATCCCGCTACGGCAGCCGCCTTTCCCGTACCGTTTTCCACAGTCTCAAACATGGCGTCAATGAGAAAATCCGCCGTGGACTGTGAGACAGTCTCCCGCACGAGGACCGGATCCCTGCGCTCCACCACCGAGCCCTGCTCATTTAAAATCTGGCGCACCACATGGGGTTCATAGTAGGAGCCCCCGTTGATGACCGAGCAGTAGGCCGCGGCCATCTGCACCATCGTGCAGTTGTAGTTCTGCCCAAAGGCATTGGTTGCCAAGTCCGTGGGTCCCATATTCTCCGCCGTATAGACCAGACTGCTGGTGTCCGCCTCGCCGGGAAGGTCAATTCCCGTCCGGTCACCAAATCCGAAAATCGCCTGATACTTGGAGAACACTTCTTTTCCTTCCATGGCGCCGATTCGCATCATAGCCACGTTGCAGGACTGCATCAGGGATTCCGTCACACTGAGGCTCCCGTGGCCGCCGCGGGCGTAGGCCGTGCACTTGATCGGCCAGCCGCCCACCTCCAGATAACCGCCGCAGTCGAAGTATTCATTTCCTGTCAGGATTCCTTCTTCCAGGCCAGCGGCCACCGTAAAAATCTTCTGGGGAGAACCGGGCTCATAGGTATCGCTGACGCAAAAGTTCCTCCAGGTCTGATTCCAGGCCACCTGCTGGCCGTAGGAGAGGATCTCGTCCCTGCTGTAATAGTCAAGTACCTGATCCTCGGAAATTTTCTCCCCCTCGTGCTCCCTGCCATAGGCCGCCGCGGCCTCAGTTCGGCCAAGGGCCATGAGCTCCTCCTCGGTGTAACCGCTCACATCCCTGGGGTTATTTAAGTCAAAGGTATTGCTGGTGGCCATGGCAAGGATCTCCCCGTTGTTCGGGTCCATGGCGATGGCCGCCGTGACCCTGCTTCCCACCGTGGTCTGCCATTCGTTGATGTATTTCTCCACAATATTCTGGATATTTACATCGATGGTGGACACAATGGTCTTGCCGTTCTCCGCGGATTTTACCACCTTTTCCAAATTGGCCTCGTCATCCAGGTAGCCGTACTCGCGGCCATTTACCCCTATAAGGCTCTCATTATAATACTGCTCGATGCCGCCCGTCCCCATGGAGCCGTCTCCTGAAGCAAACCCGATTACATTGCAGGCCAGCGTATTATAAGGATAGATCCTCTTGTATTCATCTTCAAACCAGATGCCCTTCACCCGCATTTTTGACTCCGCCAGGCTGTCGCTCGTGCGGTAGGCCGCATTGAGCTGCTGCTCCAGATCCTCAAAAGCCGTCTTCTGGTCATAGGTGAGCTGGCGGCCCGGACCATAGCGCACGTAAGCGCTGGCGCTCCGCTCTTCAATCAATGTCCGAAGCTCGGCCGCATCAAAGCCAAAGCACTGGGCCAACGCCTGGACCGTGGGCTCCAGATAATTTTCCCGGTCGGACATAATTAACCGGGCGTCAATAATCAGGTTATACACCTTCTCGCTGGTGGCCAGATAGGTGCCGTTTCGGTCCACGATGTCGCCCCGCCGGTAAGGGATCGTCCGGCTGTCGTACTCCTGCTGCCTCTGGGTCAGAACGATTTTATTGTACTGCTCATTATTATCCCGGATAATCCGGTACAAAACCCAGACCAAACCAAATAAAGCCAGCGTAATCACCAGTACGGTGATTGCCAGCTTTTCTCTCATGTAGGTTCTGAATATGCGTTTTGTCTTCTGTCCTCTGTGGGGAGCCCCGCCTTCCGCGGCTGGGCCCCGCCCGTTAGCGTTCCGGGATGTCTTCATATTGTCTCACGTACTCACTTTCTGTCTTGTCATACAGCAGCACCTGGTCCTTATTTGCATATACCATCCCCAGCTCCTTGGTGGCAATCTCATAGATTTCATTCAGGTCAATGCTGGTATTGATGCTGGTCTCCAGGGCATCATTTTCCGCTTTCATCTGTTCTAACTCCGTCTCCAGACTCTCAATGTTGTGCATCCTGGCTGTAATGGAGGACTGCACATGGAGATAATTCACACAGAGATATAAGGTGCATATGGACGCAATAGTGAGCAGAATCACATAGGGAAGATCCATATACATAGCCCGCTCCTGATTGCGCCGAATCCGGTTGTCTTGGCGGACGGACTGGGTATGGGAGCGCTTTCTCCTCGGCTCCTTTTCCGGTCTTTCGTAGACCTCGGGCTGCACCGCTGCTGTTCCCTGTACGTAGGGCGCTGTTTTGTAGCCCGCCTGCGGCCTTCTTCCTGTCCGAACGGCCGCGGTCTGTCTTCTTGCCGCCATCTTCTGCACCTCCTTCCCTCTTCGGAGCGTGTTTAAAACCCGCTCTGCTGCGGGCTGTCCTGGGCCGCCCGCTCAAAAACGCGCAGTTTTGCGCTTCCCGCCCGGCTGTTCTCCTCCAATTCCTTCTGTGAAGGAAGAATGGGTTTTCGGGTAATCACCTTTCCCTGGCTGACCCGTCCGCATACACAGACAGGGAAGTCCGGCGGACAGATGCAGGGAGATTCATTTCTCTTGAAGCTCGTCTTCACAATTCTGTCCTCCAGGGAATGGAAGGTGATGATGGACAAGCGTCCTCCCGGGGCCAGCAGGCGGATCATGGTGTCGATGGAGCGTTCCAGCACGCCCAGCTCCTCGTTCAGCTCAATGCGTATGGCCTGAAACGTACGCTTAGCCGGATGGCCCCCCGTGGCCCTGACTTTAGCCGGAATCGCTGCCTTTATAATGTCCGCAAGCTGTCCCGTGGTCCTTATAGGCCCCTTCTCTCTTTCCCTCACAATGTGCTTTGCAATGTTTTTCGCAAAGCGGTCCTCCCCGTAATCCCGTATGATGCGGTACAGTTCTCCCTCGTCGTAGGTACCCACGATATCTGCCGCAGTGCGGTCCTTCCGGTCATCCATACGCATGTCCAGGGGGGCATCTTCTCTATAGGTAAATCCTCGGGACGGAGTGTCCAGCTGGTAGGAGGAAACCCCCAAATCCAGGTAGATGCCGTCCACTTTGTCAATCTGTAAATCCTTCAGTATTTCCTGAATATTCTCATAGTTGCTTCTGACAATGGTAACCTTGTCCGCAAAAGGAGCCAGCCGCTCGCTAGCCGCCCGGATGGCGTCCCCATCCTGGTCGATGCCGATGAGCCTTCCGCTCCCTAAGCGCTTGCACACCTCGTAGGCATGTCCTCCGCCGCCCAAGGTCCCGTCCACATAACAGCCGCCGGGCTTGATATTCAGGCTGCCAACCGTCTCGTACAGGAGTACGGGTTTATGTACAAATCCTTGTCCCTCCATCAAATTCCCAAGCCTTCCATGTGTTCTGCACTCTCTTCCATATCATCAAAGGTGTTGGCCGCCGTCCACTTCTCCCGGCTCCAGATTTCAATCCGCCTTCCCACACCTACCAGTACCGCTTCCTTCTCAATCCCGGCAAATTCCCGGAGGACGGCGGGGAGAAGGATTCGTCCCTGCTTGTCTACTTCACAGGTGGTAGCGCCTGCCAGGAGGAAGCGCGAAAACTTACGTCCGGCAGCGTTGGTGAGAGGCAGAGTGCGAAGCTTTTCTTCCAGGGCGGTCCATTCAGAATTTTCACACACAAAAAGGCAGTTATCGAGTCCCTTTGTCACAACAAACTCATCCCCTAACTGCTCTCTAAACTTGGAAGGAACAATCACGCGCCCCTTCGCATCCACTGTATGATTGTACTCACCCATGAACATAGCTTATCACCCGCTGTACATCATGGCGGCGAGGGTTAAAGCAAGGGGACCTTCGGCGCGCATCCGCGAACAGATGCCCCAAGGCCTCCCAACTTCAACCACTTAACAACCATCCTTTACCACTTTGCACCACTTTCTACCACTTGTATGTCTATTCTAGTACAGAAACTGGGAATTGACAAGGATTTTTTTTAAGTTTTTCTTAAAAAAATCCGGCCGCACAGCTGCGCGCGGAAGCTCCGGGCACAAAAAAAGCAGCCTCGGAATAATCCGAAACTGCACTTTCTTTTGAAATCGCATTATTTTTGATTATTTTCTCCCACTTGGGTGCGCATTTTTCCGCGATGATACGCGATTACACCTGCCGCGGCCACCACCAGAACCGCAGACAAAAGCTGGGATACCGCAAGCGGCGTCCCCGGCAGCTTGAGCTGGTCCGTCCGCAATCCCTCAATCCACACCCGCCCCAGGCCGTAGCCCAGGAAATAGAGCCAGAGCATTTCCCCGTCAAAGCGCTTCCTCTTTCTGTACCACAGCATAAACAGGAGCACGCCCAGATTCCACAGGGATTCGTAGAGAAAGGTGGGATGCACCTGGATGTAGGCCGTCCCATTTTCCACGATCTGCTTGTCAAACAGCTCCTGGGAAATCATCGAAGGATTCACCAGACTCATCTTGATGCGCATAGCCAGAAGATTATCCGTATATCCCCCGAACGCCTCGCAGTTGAAGAAATTCCCCCACCGGCCGATGATCTGGCCTGTGATGAGCCCCAGGACGCCGCTGTCCGCCATGGAGAAAAAGGAAACCTTTTTTATCCGGGTAAATACAAAAAGTGTGAGAACCGCTCCGATTACACCCCCGTAAATCGCCAGGCCGCCGGCCCGCAGATTCAGAATCTGGAGAAGATTGTCCTTGTACATATCCCACTCAAAAATCACGTAATAGAGCCTGGCCCCTATGATGGAAAAAATGATCGCATACAGGGCAAAGTCAAGATACATATCCGGGTCCTGCCCTCTTCTCTTCGCGTCGGAAAACGCAACCGCCATGCCTGCCAGCATGCCGATGCCAATAATAATTCCGTAAAAGGCGATGCGGAATCCAAAGATGGTGATGCTGTTTTGCAGATGTTCTATGGTAATGCCCAGATTTACAAAGCTGATGTCCGGTCCTGTGCCCGTGTTCATGCTGTGTCACGCTCCTCTCTTTTGTCCTCCCATTGTAACCCCTGGGGCGGTAAATTGCAAGCTGTCCGTAATCTTCTCCAAAATGTCTTTGTACCGTACCAGAGTCACGTTTCCTGTGCGTCCGGCCGCTTCCTCACACCCCTTTGTGAATCCATTTTTCGCAAACAGATACAAATGTACTTCCCGATAGTGAAACAGTTTGCTTCGTCTGATCAGGGTCTCTAAAACACCGGCATC
>CALWBS010000310.1 GCA_944376135.1 uncultured Enterocloster sp. | reverse complement strand
GCTTTCTATGAAACAGAGGGCGAAAATTTACGGATATGTCCCCCAGGAGACGGGAAGGCGTTCCGAACTCGGCGTCATGGAGACCGTGCTGTCCGGACGCCTGCCCTATATGGGCTTTAAGGCCTCGGCTGAAGATTTGGAAAAAACGGAAGCGATTTTGGCGGGCCTGGGGCTGGAGCCGCTGGCATTCAGCAGGCTGGAGGCCTTGAGCGGCGGGGAGCGGCAGAGGGTGTTAATCGGGAGGGCGCTGGCCCAGGAGCCGGAGGTTCTTCTTCTGGATGAGCCCACAAGCAGCCTGGATCTGCGCTATCAGTATGAGGTGATGGAGCTTTTAAGGAACCTTGCAAGGGAGAAATGCCTTGCCGTGGTCACGGTGCTCCACGATTTGAACCTGGCCCTGGAATTTGCGGACCGGGCCGTCCTGCTATCCGGCGGGCGGGCCTTTGCCCAGGGAGCTCCGGCGGATGTCCTCACGCCTGAGCGGATTGAGGCCGCCTATGGGATTGGGGCGGAGATCGGAAACTTTGAGGGAAGGAGGGTTGTGCTGCCGAAGGTTGTGAAGGTTACTGGCTGGTCTTTATAATGGGGGAGGCGGCAAATGAGGCTGGCTGAACGATTTCTTTACCTGCTCAATGAAGCGCTCTGCGATTGGCGTGAAGGTCTGATATTTATTCCAGATTAAATAAAGCTTTGTTTCCAGCTTTGGGGAAAGCGGACGAAACACAAGTCCATTTTCATGAGAGACATCGACCAGATGCGCGAAGGTCAGCTGATAGCCCAGGCCTTCTTTGACGAACATGGAGGCGTTGTAGGGCAGACGGAAAGTACCCTCCATACGTAAGTCGCTGATACGTTCGCCGCACCATCTGGCGATGTCTCTTTCCCATCCCTGCCGGGAGGTAAACAGTGGAATGCCTATAAGGTCATCCACGATTAGTTCCTCCTTTTCGGCCATCGGATCCCCCTCCGGCATGATGAGTCCCCAGACATCTGTCTCGGGAAATAGGAGGTATTCATACTTCTTTGTGTCCGGCATATCACACAGAACAGCGAAATCCAGGAGTCCCTTGTCCAGTTTTTCTGTGACCTGCTCCGTATCGCCGCTGGTGATGTGATATTTTAGGCCCGGATACGTGTTTTTAAGCAGACGGATTTCCCGTGCAAGATAACGAATCTGATAAGATTCCGCAAGGCCGAGATAGATATCCCCTCCCGTGATATCATCCAATGACAGAAATTCCTTTTCGATTTTATCAGCCATCGCGACCAGATCTTCCGCCCGGTTTCGGAGCAGAATTCCTTCTTCAGTCAATTCAATAGAGAAGCTGTGCCTTGTAAATAGCTTCTTTCCCAGCTCGTCCTCCAAAGACTTGAGCTGTTTGGAGAGCGTGGGCTGAGTAACATGCAGAATCTCAGCCGCGCGGGTCATATTTTCTTCTCTTGCAGTCGCAAGAAAATACCGCAGGGTACGAAGTTCCATAAAGAAATATCCTTTCTATGAACAATAAATTGCAGGAATTTTTATGGCGGAATGGATTGGGTATTTTTTGTTTGTTTTTTGACGTGCGGGGATGGGGAGGGGGGTGTCTATCATGATATTCCAAAATAGAATATCATGATATTCATTATAACCATTAGCGAGAAAATCTGCAAGCGCTTATACTAAAATTACAAAGAAACAAAGAGGAAGGAGGACGGCATGGACAGACAGCTTGACTGGATACTGACAGGTATGAGGGACGCAGGCTGCGGTCCGGAGGCGATCATTACAGCGGAAAGGCTCTGCGGAGCCGGACATTATAGTGAACTCATAAAGCATCTTAGAAAATGCAGATGTGATTTGATGGAGGAACTGCATCAAAGTCAGAAACGAGTGGATTGCCTTGACTATGTAATTCGTCAGGCAGAGAAATGCGCCGTCCTGAACAGTTGCAGCTAAACAAAGGGAAAGAGGAGGAAATCATAATGATGAAAAGAACACTTGCAGTCACAGGCGCTGTTGCGATGCTGCTGTCTTTAGCGGCATGCAGTGCACAGGCAGATCCGGCCCAGACAACTGCGGCTCAGACTACAGCCGCACTGTCGGAGAGCGCGGAGGAGGAAACGGAAGCGCAGGCCGGGATGTCTGAAGCGCAGGAAGAGGAGACGGAAGGCGGGAGCACCGATGCGGTAAATTATGGGGAGATGGGAGTCTCCGAGATCCGGCCTGAGAATATCGTGCTTACGGATGAATGGGACAAAGTATTTCCGCTCAGTGACGAGGTAAATCACAGGAAGGTGACATTTGTAAACCATTTCGGAATCACGCTGGCAGCCGATCTTTACGAGCCGAAGCAATATACAGACCAACTTCCGGCCATCGCAGTCTGCGGACCGTTTGGCGCCGTAAAAGAGCAGAGTTCCGGCCTTTACGCCCAGGAGATGGCGAAAAGAGGATTTTTAACGATTGCTTTTGACCCCTCTTACACGGGAGAAAGCGGCGGATATCCCAGATATTTCAACTCGCCGGACATCAATGTGGAGGATTATCAGGCAGCCGTTGACTTCCTTTCTACACAGGAGAATGTGGACCCGGAGCGCATTGGCATCATTGGTATCTGCGGATGGGGCGGTATGGCTCTCCAGACAGCGGCGCTTGATACAAGAATCAAGGCGACGGCAGCCATGACCATGTACGATATGAGCCGCAACACCGCACTCGGATACTTTGATTCCATTGATGCGGAAGGCCGGTATGAGGCGCGCATTGCTTACAATAATCAGAGAACAGAAGATTATGCGAACGGCAGCTATACGATGGCCGGCGGGCTGCCGGAAGAGGCAGCGGAAGATGCGCCGCAGTATGTAAAAGATTACGTAGCTTATTATAAAACGGATCGTGGGTATCATCCGCGCTCCCTCAATTCAAACAATGGCTGGGCAGCCACAGCCAGCGGTTCGCTGATGAATATGCGCCTGTTTGAATACGCACCGGAAATTCGCAGCGCGGTACTGCTTGTCCACGGGGAGGAGGCGCATTCTTTGATGTACAGTCAGCCTGCCTATGAGCTTCTCCAGGGAGATAATAAAGAATTAATGATAATCCCCGGAGCAAACCATACCGATTTATACGATCAGATGGATATTATTCCATTTGACCGGCTGCAGTCATTTTTTGAAGAGGCTTTTGGGCAGGAAGGGTAAGAAAAAGTTAAGGATGCAATACTAAAATAGAAACAGGCGCTGCCGACAAAATGCAGCGCCTATTCCCTTTGCAGAAGTTTACACAACCTGCTCCATTAAAGCCCACAGGTTTGCCTTGGCTTCAAAGCCGATACCCGGCAGATTGGGAAGAGCCACATATCCGTCCTGAACGGGGATGCCGTCAGCAAAACCGCCAAATGGCTGGAATAATCCAGGGGATCAAGGGGCTCCTCGTACCATTTAATTCCGTATTTCTTTATTGCCAGCGCACACTCCAGGGCATCTTTTAAATCATAGCGGCCGTTGGCGTCTACCATCAGACGGCTTCCGTCTCCGCCGAGAACGGACAGCGCGGCTTCGATTCTTTTTAAATCTGTCTTTAAATCCGCACCGGCAATTTTGATTTTCACATCACGGAATCCCATGTCCAGGTAAGACTTCAACTCATCCTTGAGGCGTTCCAGATGATTTTCTTCATAATAATATCCTCCGGCTCCATAGGTATAAATTTTGTCATCATATGCCCCGTTGTTATACCGTTCGCCCAGCAGCTGATACAGCGGTTTTCCCTCTATTTTTGCGACAACATCCCAGACGGCCATGTCAATTGCGCCGATTGCATGGGCACGATTTAATCCATAACTTGTTTTCAGTAACAAGGCCGGCCAGCCATCAATTAATTGATATACTTTATTATAGGATTGACATATGTGATAAGTAAAATTTATAATATTTATATAATATAAGTGAAAATTATTTAACATAAATTTGAAAACAAAAAAATAAAGGATAATTTGCATAAAAAAGGAGGATGGCGCAGGTTACAATTGTGCAGATGAAGCATTTTCAGATGATTTGCAGATATAAAAGTTTTACCAAAGCAGCAAAAGAGCTCTTTGTCAGCCAGCCCTGTCCATTCGAAAACTGGAAGAAGAGATCGGGGTGAGTTTGTTTCAAAACGATGTCCATGGGGCGGTTCTTACCAATGAGGGGAAAATTGTCTTTGCGGAGTTTGAACGGTTTTTAAAGCAGTATCAGGAAATGTGCCAGGTTCTGCATGGAATTTCCATGGGAAGGACCTTTATAAGAATCGGCTCCTCCAGTATTATAACAGCGCCGGTTCTTCCCACCCTGCAAAAGAGGTTTCAGGATCGGTTCCCGGACATACAAATCATATCACTGGCTACCTCCATCGAAGAGCAGTTCCGTCTTTTGGATAAGGGGGAGCTGGATCTGATTATCACTGCGTTTCCGGAAAATATTGATAAAAAGGAATACCTGCATTATCCCCTGCAGAAATGCGAGAGCCTGTTATTCTGTGTTCACCATACACATCCACTGGCGTCAAACACCCATGTAAGTTGGGAGCAGATTGCTCAGGAAAAGCTGATTTTGCTGAGCGAGAGGTTTAACCAGACGAAACAGATATTGCGTGAATTCGAAAAGAGAGGTCTCTCGCCTATCGTTATTCAATATACGGAGCAGGTATATACGGTGGAACGGTTTGTAGAGGATAATGCGGCCTGCGGATTCCTGCCGGAAAGTACGGTTTCTAAAAACGAGAAGATTATAGGACTCAACTATGATGAGCCGGAGATGCGGATGATTGAGATCATATGGAAGCGCAATCGATTTACTGTGGATGCAGTGGATGCGTTTATCCGGCTGGCAAAAGAATTGTATCCGGCTTTTGGGCAATGAATTATCTATCTGTCGATTTCAAAAGACACTCCGCATTACGGAGCCTTTTGAAACCGGCAGATTTTTATGTTGCGCTGTATCCGCTTATATGGTATAGTCATAAAACAAACGATTTTCTATTTTATTCTGCAGTTCTGATCATTTCCTATAATCTATTTTCGAGACAGATTCCAGAAAAATTTGCAGAAGAAATCAATTTATAGTACAATGAAAGGAGAATATGCGTATGAGCGACACAGCGGTAAGACGTACCTACAAGGACAGTCTGTTTCGGATGGTATTTCGGGAAAAGACAGAGCTTTTGAGTCTCTACAATGCCATCAACGATACAAGCTATGATAATCCGGAGGAACTGACCATAACTACCATTGATGATGTCCTCTATTTGAGCTTGAAAAATGACATTTCTTTTTTGATTGAGGAGATCTTAAACCTCTATGAGGGCCAGAGCACATGGAATCCCAACATGCCGCTTCGCGGGGTGTTCCATATGAGCCAGCTTTATCAGGCATATGTGAAGACGCATCATTTGAACATTTACTCCTCGAAGCGATTAAAGCTTCCGACACCCCGGTATATTGTATTTTATAATGGCACCCGGGAGGAGCCGGACCGGCAGATGCTTCGGCTTTCGGATGCTTTTATCAAGAGGGAGGAGCAGCCATTTCTGGAATGCAAGGCTTTGGTGATCAACATTAATTACGGGCGCAATCCGGAACTTATGGAGGCCTGCCGGAAGCTTCATGACTACTCATACTTTGTATCGCGGGTGAGAGAGGAACTGGATACGGGAGTGACTTTGGAGCAGGCGGTAGATCGAGCGGTGAAGCATTGTATCAAGAAAAACATCCTGCGGGAATTTTTGGAAAAACATCGGGCGGAGGTGAAAAATGTGATACTGACGGAATACGATGAAGAAGAACATCTGCGGCTCGTATATAAGGAAGGATATGAGGAAGGGCGTGAAGAAGGAAGGGCCGCCGGGATGGAAGAGGGAAAACGAGCCGGAGCGGCAGAAGGCCGGAAAAAAGCGGTTCTGGAGCTTTTGGAGGATCTGGGACCAGTGCCGGAGAGGCTGGTTCAGAAAATCATGTCCCAGGAGGATTCGGCGCTGCTCTCAAAGTGGCATAAAGCGGCGGCAAAGGCGGATACAATAGAGGATTTTATGCGGAAAATAGAGTGAGTCTTTCAGCGCAGAATGTCGCCAAGGCATCACCGGCAATTCAAAATAAGTATTGGATGTTTCTGGGCAGGTGTATTAAAATAAAAGTAAATTTCGGGTGTAAATACCTGCGGAAATAAAAAGGAGTGACCACATTTATGAAACATCTGTACGAGACGGACCCCGAGTTTATGGAGCGGTTTGCGCATTTTGCTTTTGATGAAGTGGTGAACGAGGAGGGGCAGCAGCTGGAACCGGAGACCCGCTACTTGGCCATATTGTCGGCGCTGATGGGCTGCCAGGGACTGGATGCCTTCAAGAGCCTGATTCCCCAGGCGCTGGAGGCCGGCCTGACCCCGGTCATGATTAAGGAGGCGGTTTACCAGGCGGTGGATTACCTGGGAATGGGCCGTGTGATCCCCTTCCTGGACGGGGTGAATCAGGTGTTTAAGGAACAGGGGATTGCCCTGCCTCTGGAGGGACAGGCTACAACCACCCTGGAAGACAGGCTGGAGAAGGGCTCTCAGGCCCAGGTGGATATCTTTGGGGAAGGCATGCGGGACTTCTGGAAGGGCGGCCATATCAACCGCTGGCTGGCGGCCAACTGCTTTGGGGACTATTACACCAGAACCGGTCTTGACTTAAAGCAGCGGGAGATGATCACCTTCT
>CALWBS010000309.1 GCA_944376135.1 uncultured Enterocloster sp. | reverse complement strand
AATGCTCCTTCCAAGGGCGGAATAATAATACTTTTTTGTAAAAAACCGGATATAATTTTCCAGCGTAAATCCATCGGTCTTGGAGGAGAAAAAGCTTCGGGTAATCAGGGTGCAGAACGGCTAGATGAGAAACAGCAGCATAAATGCCACCACGGCCACCTTTACCCAAAACCAGAAGTCCAGTCTCTTTCCGGATTTTACCATGAAATCACCTCCCGGGAAGCGGAATCATAGACGCTCACCGCATTGACGTCAAAATTCACCAGAACTTTCTGACCATCCTGTCTGACCTCGTGGACGTCCTTGGTGTACTCATTTAACTGTATGGTCTGTCCGTTGTTCAGCTCAATCTCGTATTCAATAAAGTCCCCCAAAAATGTGGAGATGGAGATTCTTCCGGGAAGCCCCTCCTTCTCGTCAAAAAACAGCTGCTCCGGCCGGGCGGATATAATCCCCTTTCCGCTGAAGGGCGCACGAAGCCTGCAGGTGAGGGAACACTCGCCCTTGATGTTCAGTCTGGCCTCCTTGGGATTCTCCCCTTCCACTTCGCACTCCAGAAAATTGGAAACCCCGATAAATCCGGCTACAAAGGCATTTTCCGGTTTTTTGTAAATGGCCTCCGGCGTTCCCACCTGCATCACATTCCCCTCATTGATAACTGCAATCCGATCCGAAATAGCCAGCGCCTCCTCCTGGTCGTGGGTCACATAGATGGTGGTAATTCCCAGACGTCTCTGAAGCTTTTTAATCACCGTACGCATCTGTACCCTAAGCTTTGCGTCCAGGTTGGACAAAGGCTCATCCATGAGAAGCACGCCCGGCTCCACCACAAAAGCCCTTGCCAGGGCGACCCGCTGCTGCTGGCCGCCGGAGAGTTCATTGGGCTTTCTGTCCCGCAGATTTTTAATCTGCACAAGATCCAGGGCCTCGTCTACCTTGGCTGGAATCCGTTCCTTTGGATACTTTCTGGCTTTCAGCCCGTAGGCCACGTTTTCCGCCACTGTCAGATGAGGAAATATCGCATAATTCTGAAATACCATGCCAATATCCCTCTTATGCGCCTCCAAGCCGTTGATTACTTTGTCATCAAAACAGATCTCCCCGCCGTCCACGGTGTTAAAGCCCGCGATCATCCTAAGAAGCGTGGTCTTTCCGCATCCGGAAGGACCCAGAAGCGTAAAAAACTCTCCTTGTTTTATATCCAGGCTCACCCCGTTTAGGGCGGTAAAATTTCCATATTTTTTTACGGCATTTTTTATGATTACCCTGTGGCTCATCCTGCTCCTCCTGTCACTTAACCGTTTTTTCCGCTATCCGTAAGGGGATGCCTTTCGGCATCCCCTTACATCCGCCCGCCGCCGTCTTGTACCGCGTTTTCTCTGCAGCGGCTTCCTCATGCGCCGGGATTAGTCAACCATAATGTCATTGAAACGCTCGATGATAGATTCCTTCTCATTGGCCGCCCAATCAAAGTCATAATCTACCAATACCAGATCGTCGAGCTTAGCCATTCCTTCTCCCACTTCCAGGTCATTGCGCACCGGACGGCGGCCCCAATTCTGGCTCTGGTCCTCCTGGCACTCTTTCGATGTGACGAAATCGATAAACAGCTTGGCGTTTTCCTCATTGGGGCAGTCTTTTACAAGCGCCACACCGTCCGGAACCGCACTCGTCCCGTCAGAAGGGTATACAAATCCCACATTTGGGTCATCCGCGTACTGGATCGCGGACTTTTCAATGGTGATTCCCACATGAAATTCTCCGTCGGCGACCATCTTGTGGCATTTGCCCGAGGAGTCAACGATTTTTCCGTCCAGATTGTCATAGAGCTTCTCGATAAATGCCCAGCCGTCCTCCTTGCCTCCGTGTCCCAGAATCATGGTGCACAGCTGTGTATAGGCGGAGCCGGACTTAGAGGGCAGACAGTATGCAATCTTTCCCTTCCATGCCGGGTCGATCAAATCCTCCCACGCCTCCGGGATTGTCAGGCCGTCCCTCTCGATCAGCTCCTTATTATAGAAGATAACCATGGGAAGGGGGCTCTCTCCGATCCAAAGATCATCCGGATCCTTATAGGCCTCCCCGATAAACTCGTCATTTGCGCATACATAGGGCTGGAAATACTCCTTGAATGCCGCAAGGGAATCCGCGCCTCCGCCCCAGAGCACATCCGCAATGGGATTGGCGGCCTCCGCGGCAATACGGTTGCACAGCTCTCCGGTTCCCGCCGCCACGACCTCCACCTTTACATTCGGATATTTTTCCATAAACAGATTGACGCCTGCATTTAAGGGGTCCGCATCATGGGGGGAATACACGACCACACTGCCGCTGTACTCTTCTGGGGCCTTTTCGCTTGAGGCCTCCTCCGCAGCGGTCTCCTCCTGGCTGTCCGCCTCTTCCTGTGTCTGCTCCGTCTGGGCCGCTGTTGTCTGGGCTGCCGTTGTCGCTGCTGTCTGGCTGCTGCACCCCGCGAGTCCCGCTGCCATCGCTGCTGCCAATACTATCGCTATTTTTTTCCTCATAACACATCTCCTATTCTATAGACTGTAAACATTGGGTGAAACGGCCGTTTTGTAAAAAATATTTCTTATGAGCTAATTATATCTTATACTTTGTGCATTTTCCATTAAATATTCTTACATTTCTTTTGTAATACTGAACTATTGCATAATTTTTCTCACAAAACCCCTATTGGTTTGTGCATATATCTCTCGTACCAAAACACGTTAATTTATTGACAATGCCGCCCCATATATGATAGTCTAATTTTATCAGCTAACGTTTTCTTAATCAGCAGTACAGGAGGACTTATTATGAACAGCAAAGGGAATCTGATTGGCCTCGGCATTATGGCTGTGGCCGCTGTAGCGGTAGTGGGCGCCTCGGGCCCCATCTACAATGCCATTCAAAACGCGCAGCTTCAGAACGCAGCCAGAGGAGAGGAAATTACCACCGTATCCGGGGAAGCCGAAGGATACGGCGGCCCCATCACCGCCCAGGTAACCCTGGCCGGAGACCGGATTATTGGTCTTGAAATTACCGGCAGCCAGGAGACACCGGATATCGGCGGCGCAGCCATCACGTCGCTCACCAACAGCATTCTTGAAAACCAAAGCATTGAGGGCGTAGAGGCCGTGTCCGGCGCCACTTGGACATCCAACGGCGTTTTTGGCGCCATCCGCTCCGCAATGGGCGAAGAAACCGCAGACACTTCCGGACAGGACGCGGTTCAGGAAGAAATTCAGGCCTCCGGCATCACCCATGGCCTGGGAATTTACTCCAATGGCCGTCTGGGCCCGGGAACCGATGATCAGGGTGTCGGGGTTTACAGTTTTAACGAGGTCGCAGCCTACGTGCTCTTTGACAGTGAGGGACGAATTCTTGATCTTGAAGTGGATCAGCTGGAGGTGGCAACCCCCAATTACGACGGCGAATCCATGCCGGGCCTTACCGGCTTCCCCGGACAGAGCTACAACGCGGACGAGGATCACGATGCCGTGGTAGACACCGTACTGGAGCAGACCGAGGATACCTTTCTTGCGCAGGTAGACTCCTGGCAGACCAAGCGGGAACGCGGCAGTTCCTACAAGCTGAACTCCGGTACATGGACCGATGAGATGGATATTTTTGAAGAATTCTTTAAAGGAAAAACCGTGGACGAGCTCGAGCAGTGGTATGCGGCTTACTGCTCAGATGTAAATGGACGTCCTCTGTTCGGCACCTCAGAAAATGAGGAAGATATTGCTAAATACGATGCGTTGTCCGAAGACGAAAAGGCCGCGATGGATGCAGTTTCCGGCGCCACCATGTCTTTAAATGACGCACATGGAAACATCCTCGGCGCCATCATCAAAGCCTATGACAACCGCCGCCCGGTGGAAGCGGAGAAAATCGCAAAAATCGGACTCGGCATCACCAACACGGGCCGTCTTGGGCCGGGAAGCGATGACCAGGGAGTAGGCGTTTACAGCTTCAACACCCAGGCGGCAGGCGTCTGCTACAATGAGGACGGAACCATTGCAGGCGTTTACACGGACGTGATGGAGGTGGCAACCCCCAATTACGACGGTGAGTCCATGCCAGGCCTTACCGGTTTCCCCGGGCAGAGCTACAATGCGGACGAGAATCACGATGCCGTGGTGGACACCGTGCTGGAGCAGACCGAGGACACCTTCCTGGCGCAGATCGACGCATGGCGGACCAAGAGGGAACGCGGCAGTTCCTATAAGCTGAACTCCGGCACATGGACCGATGAGATGAACATTTTCGAGAACTTCTTCGCAGGCATGACAACCGATGCTGTCAGCGATTGGTTTGCGGCCTACTGCTCCGACGTGAACGGCCGCCCGCTTTTCGGCACCTCGGAAAATGAGGAGGATATCGCCAAATATGAGGCGTTCTCCGATGATGAGAAAGCCGCGATGGATGCGGTTTCCGGCGCTACCATGAGCCTTCGGGATGCGCATGGAGATATTCTTGGAGCTATTGAGAAAGCTTGGGAAAATGCTAAGGACACCAACATCACCGTGTCCCAGGCGGAGTAGAATCACAAGGTATAACCGCTTGACAAATAGGCCAAGGGCGGGTATACTTACAGACAGCCCGCACATGTCCGGACGTACAGCGCCGGTCAGTGCGGGCCAAGACTAAAATCGTCATAAAGCTTCCACGCAGCCGGGGAGATAGCGGTGCCCTGTACCTGCAATCCGCTCCAGCAGGGGTGATGCCTTGCCTCGGGCCGTTTGCTGCAGAGCTGCCTT
>CALWBS010000308.1 GCA_944376135.1 uncultured Enterocloster sp. | reverse complement strand
CCATCACCGGCAAGGAGTTCATGGAGATCTTCCGCCGGGTAAAGGGACTTCCGGAGCCGGAGCCGAAGAAGGAAGAAGAGGGAATCCCGGATACGGAGCATTTTAAGAAGGATGAGATGCCCGGGAGAGCGGAAGAGTCCCCAAAAGAGCCGCCAAAGACCGAGGAGACGGCGGACAGCGGGGCGGCTTTTAAAACGGGGACAGAAGATGAGAGCGTGCCGCAGTCTGGACAGCCTTTGGACGAGGAGGAAGGCAGCTGGGTCCAGGCCGGAGAGAATGGACGGGACCCGCAGTAGATATAGAGAGAAAATTTTACGCAGGGAGGAAGAAAATTCCTCCCTGTTTTTAATAACCTCCTCACCCTCGCCGCGGCAGCCCGTGAAACTGTTTTTTGTAGGCCCGCAGGAAGGAGGAATAGCTGTTAAATCCGGATGCAAAGCACGCCTGGGTGGCGGATATCCCGCCGGACAGCAGCTCTCTGGCTTTTAACAGCCGTTTTTCGCAGATGTAGTTTCCGATTGTATAGCCGGTTTCCCGCTTGAACAGCCGCATCATGTGGTAGGGGCTCATACAGCAGCAGGCTGCCAGAGCGGGAATTGTCAGCTCCTCCGACAGGTGGCTGTTGATGTGGGAGATCAGTCCGGCGACCCGGAAGTCCATGGCGCTCTCCGTCAGATACGCTGAGTCAGGCTGCAGGCAGAGGCGGTTTAAAAGCACCATAAACTCCATGCACAAAAGCCTGGCATAGAGAGGAGCGGCAAATTCTGTCCCGGCCTCCAGGGATTTTTCAAGACGCATCAGAAGATCCAGCAGAGGACGCCGGTCCTGGCGGCTCATGCGCAGAACGCTGGAGTGGCGGTAGGCGGCCTGGGAGAAGCACAGGGAGAGTTTATCTGCCGTGAGAAATTCCGGAGACAGATAGAGGATGAGCCGTTCGTAGGGCAGAGCGGGATCCACTTCCGGCCGATGGATCGCTCCCCGGTCCACCAGAACCATATCAAAAGGGGCCAGGCGGTAGGAACGTCCTTCAATTACATAGTTTACATTCCCTTCCAGAAGCACCATAATTTTATAAAAATCGTGATAGTGGAAGCGGTAGGTTTGGCCGTTTAAATCCCGGACATGAAACAGGCGGAATTCTTCATTGAGAAATCCTCTTTTTTGAAATGCGGGCCGATCATCCGTATGCGCGCTCATGACATTCCTCCTTCTTCAGAAATTTTTTAAAAGACCGCTTTCTTGGAAAACCATATCTTCTATAATAGCATAATCTGCAATATAAAACAGCATTATAAATATATTTTTATCAAAAAATGACTGATAAAATGATAATAGCTGCTGCAGAATGCGCTGGGAAGGCGCAGGAAAAAGAGGAGGATGTGCCGATATGAAGCTGACGGTGGAAAAATATCACGGCCTTGGAAATGACTATCTGGTCTATGACCCGAATAAAAATGATTTAGAGCTGAACCCGGCTCGGGTGCGGCTCTTGTGCGACAGAAATTTCGGCGTGGGAGCAGACGGAATTCTGGAAGGGCCTCTTCCTGCAAAGGAACACATTTCCATGACCGTATGGAATCCGGACGGGAGTCAGACCCAAAGGAGCGGAAATGGGGTCCGCATCTTTGCAAAATATGTGAAAGACGCGGGATATGTGCAGAAAAAGGATTTCTTTATAGAATGCCAGGGGGAGCATGTGTCGGTCCGCTATCTGAATGAGGAGGGGACCCGATTGAAAGCCTCCATGGGAAAGGCCTCCTTCTGGAGCGACGAGATCCCGGTAGCAGGGCCCAGACGGGAGATTATCAATGAGACGATGATCTTTGGCCGCATTCCCTATCCGGTGACATGCGTGACAGTGGGCAATCCCCACTGCGTCATCCTGATGGATGAGATTTCAAGGGAGCTGGTCTGCCGCATTGGAAAATACTCTGAATCCGCCAAACAGTTCCCGGAAAAGATCAATACTCAGATTATCAAGGTTTTGGATCGGACCCATATTCAGACAGAGGTTTATGAGCGGGGAGCCGGCTATACTCTGGCATCGGGAAGCGGCTGCTGTGCGGCTGCGGCTGCGGCCTTCCGCCTGGGGCTGGTAGATCCAAAGGTGATTGTGCAGATGCCCGGAGGAATCCTGGAGGTGGAAATCGGAGAGGACGGCGTCCTGCGGATGACGGGGGACGTTGGTTATGTGGGAAGCATGCGCCTGGGAAGCGGCTTTGCCGAGGCGCTGCGAGCTCTGGAGTGCTGATTTTCTGTTGACAAATAAGGATTCAACTGTTATATTTTCTCTAGTAAGAAACAGCCGCGCGCGGGAAGACAGGCGCGGCGATTATGCAGGGAAATGGGAGGCAGGGCTCCGGGTGAGGCCTGCCTCTGCGCATTTTTGCCAGGACGACATCCGCCGGCGGGCAGTAATAAGAGGAGTGAGAAGATGAGCAGATACAGCAGGGATGATATCATCCGTTTGGTACAGGAGGAGGATGTGGAGTTTATCCGGCTGCAGTTTACGGATATTTTCGGCCATCTGAAAAATGTGGCGATTACGTCCAGCCAGCTTGAAAAGGCACTGGATAACCGGTGCCTGTTTGACGGCTCCGCCATCGAGGGATTTGTGCGGATCGACGAGTCGGATATGTACCTGTATCCGGATTTAGATACATTTGAGATTTTTCCTTGGAGGCCTCAGCAGGGTAAGGTGGCCCGTCTGATCTGTGACGTGCACAATCCGGATGGGACGCCGTTTGCGGGGGATCCGCGGTATGTGCTGAAGCGGGCTGTAGCTCACGGGGCGGCGATGGGGTACAGCTTTCAGGTGGGGCCGGAGTGTGAGTTCTTCCTCTTCCACACGGACGAGGAGGGCAGGCCGACAACCCAAACCCATGAGATGGCGGGATATTTTGATGTATCCCCCATTGACCTGGCGGAGAACGTGCGCCGGGATATTGTGCTCAATCTGGAGGAGATGGGCTTTCAGGTGGAAGCCAGCCACCACGAGATTGCTCCTGCCCAGCACGAGATTGACTTCCAGTATACCGAGGCGCTGCGGGCAGCGGACAATATCATGACCTTTAAGATGGCGGCGCGGACGATTGCCAAGCGCCACGGTCTGCATGCTACCTTCATGCCCAAGCCCAAGGAGGGAGTGAACGGCTCCGGTATGCACATCAACATGTCCCTGTCGGACATCCGGGGAAAAAATTTATTTGGGGATACGTCCGATTCCCTGCAGCTTAGTTCTCTGGCCTACTCCTTTATGGCAGGAATTCTTCACCATATGAAGGCGATGACCATATTGACCAATCCGCTGGTTAATTCTTATAAGCGCCTGATTCCTGGTTATGACGCGCCGATTTATATCGCGTGGTCGCCGACCTCCAACCGGAGCTCCCTGATTCGGATCCCCTCACCCAGGGGAGAGAGCACGCGGATTGAGCTGCGCTGCCCGGATTCCGCTATGAACCCGTATCTGGCCTTGGCTGTCTGCTTGGAGGCGGGGCTTGACGGCATCGAGAAGGGGCTTGCCCTTCCGCCCTGTGTGGAGGGGAATATGTTCGCTATGGAGCCGGAGGAGTTGAAGAAGCGTTCCGTGGAGCGGATTCCGGAGACCCTGGGGGATGCCATTGAGGCCTATGAGGGAAATCCCTTTATCAAAAAAGTACTGGGAGAGCATATTTACACCAAGTATCTGGAGGCCAAAAAGAGTGAATGGCGCGCCTTCCGCGCCCAGGTGACAGACTGGGAGGTAAGCCAGTATCTGTATAAATATTGATGCCCTTGGGAACGTCGGGAGGTGAGACATGTGACGAATGTGATTGTTGCCTTCTCGAAGCTGGAGGACGGCAGGAATATTAAAAATATCCTGGTGCGAAACGGCTACCAGGTGGTCGCTGTCTGCACCTCCGGGGCTCAGGCCATAGCGGCTGCGGACGGCTTAAGCGGGGGAATTGTAGTGAGCGGCTACCGCTTCCAGGATATGATATATACGGAATGCAGGCAGTGCCTTCCGCCGGCGTTTTCTTATCTTCTCATCGCCTCTCCCAGCAGGCTGGGGGAGAAACCGCCGGAAGGAGTGATTTATCTCCCCATGCCGCTTAAGGTCTGTGATCTTTTGGGAACTGTGGAGATGATGGTGCAGGCCCAGATGCGCATAAAACGAAAGCAGAAAAGCCGGCCGAAGGAGAGAAGCAGAGAGGAACAGGAGCTTATTTCCAAGGCCAAGGCCCTTCTGATGGAGCGCAACAATATGACGGAGGCGGAGGCGCACCGCTATATTCAGAAGTGCAGCATGGACAGCGGGACAAATCTTGTGGAGACGGCCCAGATGGTCATCAGCTTGATTCACGTGTGAGGTAGGTTATGGAATTTACAAAAATGCAGGGAATCGGAAATGATTATGTCTATGTGGACTGTTTTAAGGAAAAGGTGGAGCAGCCGGAGCGGGCCGCGCGCTTTGTGAGCGACCGGCATTTCGGCGTGGGATCAGACGGTCTTATTCTCATCTGCCCCTCTGACAGGGCGGACTGCCGCATGGAGATGTACAATGCGGACGGTTCCCTGGGGCTGATGTGCGGAAACGGCATCCGCTGTGTGGGAAAATATGTCTATGACCACGGCATTGTCTCCCCGGATAAGCGGGAGGTAACCGTGGATACTGCGTCGGGGATAAAGCGCCTCTCCCTTTTGGTGGAGCAGGGAAAGGTCAGCCAGGTTACGGTGGATATGGGGGAGGGAAAGCTTACCTCCCGTCTGCCGGAAACCATTCGGGCGGCAGAGCGAGACTGGGAGTTTGTGGGGATCGATATGGGAAATCCTCATGCGGTGTGCCGTGTGGAAGACACCGAGACTGTAGATCTGGAGCGGGTCGGCCCGGCTTTTGAATATCATCCGAGGTTTATGCCCCATCGTGTGAATACTGAGTTTATTCAGATATTGGACAGAAAAAATATCCGGATGCGGGTATGGGAGCGGGGAAGCGGGGAGACCTGGGCCTGCGGAACCGGGGCCTGCGCCAGCGCGTTCGCCTCCATCCTCTCGGGATGGGCGGAAGATGAGGTGCGGGTATTTTTAAGGGGCGGCAGTCTTTCGGTCTGTCTGGACAGGGAGACAAACCACCTTTTTATGACAGGGCCCGCAGTGGAGGTTTTTCGAGGAGATGTGGAGATACCGCCGGAATTTTAGAAAGGTGCAGGGAGTTTTTCTGCCAGGGAAGGTTTAGAAAAGGAGAGCGAGTCATGTTTAAGATTAATGAAAACTATTTGAAACTGCCGGGAAGCTATCTGTTTTCCACCATTGCAAAGAAGGTGGCGGCTTACCAGGAGGCAAATCCGGGCAAAAAGATTATTCGACTGGGAATAGGGGATGTGACTCTGCCCATCGCACCCGCCATTGTGGAGGCGATTCACAAGGCTGCGGACGAGATGGGACATGCCGAGACATTTCACGGATATGCTCCGGATCTGGGATATGCATTTTTAAGGGAGACCATTGCCAGGAAGGATTATGAGGCTTGGGGGTGCCCCATCTATGCGGATGAAATCTTTATCTCTGACGGCGCTAAGAGCGACAGCGGCAATATTCAGGAGATATTCAGTGAGGACAGCCGTATTGCCCTGTGTGATCCGGTGTATCCGGTGTACCTGGATTCCAATGTGATGGCCGGGCGCACCGGGGAGTACGATGCAGCCACGGGACGGTGGAGCAATGTAATCTATATGCCCTGTACCGCGGAAAACGGCTTTGTGCCGGAACTTCCGAAGGAGCGGCCGGATCTCATCTACCTCTGTGTTCCCAATAATCCCACGGGAACGACTATGACCAGAGACCAGCTCAAGGTCTGGGTGGATTACGCAAACCGGGAGGGAGCGGTAATTCTCTACGATGCGGCCTATGAAGCGTATATCTCTGAGGAGGACGTGCCTCACAGCATTTTTGAGATTCCCGGGGCCAGGACCTGCGCCATTGAATTCCGCTCTTTCTCCAAAAAGGCGGGATTTACCGGTGTGCGTCTGGGCTTCACCGTTGTGCCTAAGGACTTAAAGTGCGGGGATGTGATGCTTCATTCCCTGTGGGCCCGCCGTCACGGCACCAAGTTCAACGGCGCCCCCTACATTGAGCAGAGGGCGGGCGAGGCCGTGTACTCCGAGGAGGGAAACCGCCAGGTGATGGAGCAGGTGGCTTATTATAAGAAAAACGCCCGGACAATCTATGACGGGCTGAAGGAAGCGGGCTACACCGTATTCGGCGGCATCAATTCCCCCTATATCTGGCTGAAAACAGAGGGTATGACAAGCTGGGAGTTTTTTGATTATCTCCTGGAAAATGCAAACGTGGTGGGTACGCCGGGCAGCGGCTTCGGTCCCAGCGGGGAAGGATATTTCCGTCTGACCGGTTTTGGAACCTACGAGAACACCGTGGAGGCTGTGGAGCGGATGAAAACTTTGAAAAAGTAAGGGGACAGTTTTGCGGACAAAAGCGTTCGGACCTGAGTGGCCGGGCGCTTTTTAGCAATGAAATGCAGCGGATTCAGGAAGGCGGGAAACTTTTGTCTCTTTCTCACATATGGTATATCATAGGAATAAAAAGGAGAGACAAAGATGGCAAACGCAAACCGCGTAATCATCGATGCCGGCCATGGGGGTTCCGACCCGGGAGCCACTTATAACGGCCGCAAGGAAAAGGATGATGCCCTTTCCCTGGCTCTTGCGATAGGTGAAATATTGGAAAGCCAGGGGGTGGACGTGGTCTACACCAGAACCACGGATGTATATGACACCCCGCTGGAGAAGGCACAGATTGCCAACCGCGCGGACGGGGATCTGTTCGTATCGATTCACCGGAACGCCATGCCGGTGCCGGGAACGGCGTCAGGGGCCATGACGCTGGTCTATGAGGACCAGGGAGTACCGGCCTTGCTGGCGGAGAATATTCAGAAAAATTTGGTGGAAGCCGGATTTGCGGATCTGGGGATTGTGGAGCGCCCTGGGCTCATTGTACTGCGCCGAACTCAGATCCCGGCAGTGCTGGTGGAAGCGGGCTTTATTGACAATACGAAGGATAATCAATTTTTTGACGAAAATTTCCAGGCCGTCGCCCAGGCCGTGGCGGACGGGATTCTCTCGACTCTCCGTCAGATGCAGGCCCAGGTTCCCCAGTATTATCAGGTTCAGGTGGGCGCCTTCCGCACCCGCATGCCGGCGGACCGCTTGCTGCGGGAGCTGCAGAATCAGGGCTTTCCTGCTTTCCTCGTGTATGAGGACGGCCTTTATAAGGTGCGCGTGGGGGCATTCCAGGATATGGAAAATGGGATTCGTATGGAGCGTCAGGTGCGCGGTCTGGGGTATCCCACGGTTTTGGTGCGGGAGCCGGCCGTGTACTGATACGGAAAGCGCTCGGCAGCGGGATGACGGAACAGAAAGAGGAATAAGAGACAATGGATGCCAAGGAAGAGAAAAAAATTCTGCGGAAGAAAATGAAGGAAAAGGCCCTTGGACTTGGCGGGGAATACTGCCGGTACGCGGACCAGGCCATTTTCCGGCAGGTGACATCCCTGCCGGAATACATAGAAAGCCATGTTGTATTCTGCTATGTGGGAACCGAGGGGGAGATTGATACCCGCCCTCTTCTTTTGGATGCAATAAAAAGGGGAAAGCAGGTCTGCGTGCCCTTATGCACCGGAAGAGGAATCATGGAAGCGCGGCAGATAGAAAATTTGGACAGCTTAAGGCCGGGAAAATTCGGTATTTTAGAGCCCGGGCGGGAGGCGCCGCTTGTGGAGCCCGGGCAGATTGAGCTGGCTCTCATCCCATGCTTGTCCTGCACAGCGCAGGGAAAGCGCCTGGGATATGGAGGAGGATATTATGACCGGTATCTCGGACGGATGCTGGGCCGCCGGGCTGTGCTGTGCAGAGAGCGGATGATGGAGGAATGGATTCCGGAGGAACCCCATGATGTGGGGATGGATTTGGTGATAACGGAGAGAAGGATACACAGGATTGGGGAAATGTGATATACTGTAAGTGTCACAAATGGCAGCGTTCAGAGTAAGCCTTAGCACGCGCTACGCGCACCCTTTGAGAGGAGGATACGGCATGAAGAGCGGTAAGAGACTGGTTATCACAATCGGAAGACAATATGGAAGCGGCGGGCGGGAGATCGGTTCCCGGCTGGCCGAGAGCCTGGGCCTGGGGTTCTACGATAAAAATATCCTGCGCATTGACTCGGATGAGAGCGGAATCAAGGAGAGCTTCTACCACATGGCGGATGAGAAAGCGGGAAATAAGCTCCTCTACCGGATTGTGAAGAGCCTGGCGCCTGATCTGGGAAGCCCCTCTTTGGGACCGGATCTGGTTGCAGCGGACAACCTGTTTCGCTTCCAGTCAGAGGTAATCCGTAAGCTGGCAGCGGCGGAGGACTGCGTAATCATCGGGCGCTGTGCGGATTATGTCCTGGATGGGATGGACGGCCTTGTGCGAATTTTCCTCTATGCGGACATGGATTACCGGGTGGAGCGGATCCGGCAGCTCGGATACTACCCGCCCGGGGAAGAGAAAAAGAACATCAAGCGTATAGACAGAGAACGCCGGGATTACCATCGGTACTACACCGGCAGAGACTGGGAAAATGTGGAAAATTATGACCTAATGCTGAACACCGCCCGCCTGGGAACTGAGGGGGCTGCGGAGGCTGTAAAAGGATATCTTGCTCTCAGGGGATACGATTGGCAGGAATAGGAACGCCCCCCGCGGATTATATATAGAAAGAATAACCAATCTGCGAGGTTTTGAATGGCTACAAATCCAGAAAATACATCCCGAGGGCTGCTCCAGGTCAATGCAGTGAATATACAGAATAATTTTCCGATTCAGAATGCGCGGGTATCCATCCGCTACCGGGGGGAGCCGGACCGGGTGATCGAACAGGTGGAGACCAATTCCTCCGGTCAGACCGCCCAGGTTTCCCTCCCGGCACCGCCGGTGGAGTACAGTCTAGAGCCTCTGGAAATCAGGCCGTATGCGGAATACGATGTGGTTGTGGAGGCGCCGGGCTTTGTGCCCCTGGTGATTGACGGCACGGAGATTCTGGCGGATTCCACGGCCATCCAGCCTGCGGCCATGACGCCGGTAGGGGACGGCACACCCACGGAGGACCCGGTGGTGATTCCGGACCACACGCTCTACGGCAGCTATCCGCCCAAGATTGCGGAGCCAGAGATCAAGCCGGTAAATGAGAGCGGGGAGATTGTTCTAAGCCGGGTGGTGGTTCCTCAGACCATAGTGGTTCACGACGGGGTGCCAACGGACAGCAGTGCGCCGAACTATTACGTCCCCTACCGGGATTACATCAAAAATGTGGCCTGCAGCGAGATCTACTCCACTTGGCCTCAGGCTTCCATCACGGCCAATGTGTTGGCTATCATGTCCTTTACATTAAACCGGGTGTATACCGAGTGGTACAGAAACCAGGGCTATGATTTTACAATCACCTCCTCCACCGCTTTTGACCACAAGTGGATTTACGGGAGGAATCTGTTTGAGAGCATTTCCGTGATTGTGGACGAGATTTTTGACAACTATCTGTCCCGTCCGAATGTGCGCCAGCCCATTCTCACTCAGTACTGCGATGGGCGGCAGGTGAGCTGCCCGGGATGGATGACCAAACCGAAAGTGCGTATACGCCCCGAAAATCCTTATAAATCAAGGGTTTCCGGGGTTTCGGCCAGATAATAGTATACGTCAATGTGCATGCGATCCCTGTCAAAAACAATTCGGTCTACGATACTCTTTAAGGCCGCATTTTTCTGTTGTGCGGAGAAGCTGTCAGAGCGGATAATATCCAGGACATTGGAAATATTATCAATCATCTGCACATCGTTGCTGGCTTCCTGCGGCTCTTGCTCCAGCTGCATAATTAATTCTTCCAGTTCCACGCGTTCCTGCTGCAGGCGTTCTTTGTTTTTTCGATAATCCTCTTTTGTGTCAATCCCATCCATATAGGCTTCCCGAGCTCGTGCCTCTTTTTGAGCAAGGCGTTCGAGATTTTTCTTTAAGGTATCCAATTCCTTATTTTTCCCTTTATCTTTGCTTTGTGTCCGCTTTATTGTATAAGCCACGTTGCCGCGCTGTATGGCGTCCTCCAGGGCAGCTATAACGGTGGGACCAATTTCCTCTTCTTTGACGTAACAGTTGTGAGTGCATTTGCCTTTCAAATAGCCGTAGCACTGAAAGGTAAAGGTGTCCGGAATGGTTTTTCGATGTACGACACAGGATGATAAAGAACGGCCGCAGGCGGAACATTTAAGCAATCCGGAAAGCCAGTGCTTGGTAACCTCAACAGGCTTTGCGTTTTTGGGGTGGTATTCAGCCTGATAACGTTTCTGGGCTTCCAGAAATAGCTCTTTGCTGATGATGGCCGGATGATGTCCTGATCGTGTGATCCATTCTGATGGATCTTTTAGTTCCTTAGTTTCGTGGTTGACGCGATTCCACCGGATATCCCCGGCATACCCCGGATTCTGCAATATGTATTCCAATGACCGCTTTTCGAAAGGTTTGCCGTGACTGGTTTTAAGGCCCAGGCTGTTCAGGTATCTGGTTAGTGCATAAATGCTCATGCGCTCATTGACATATTTATCAAAAATCATCCGTACAACTTCCGCCTCTTCCGGGACAATTTCCGGGGTTGCCTTATGGTGAGGGATCCGATACCCAAGGGGCGGCCGGCACTGGTAGGCGCCCCGTAGGGCATTTTCGGTCATGCCCCGCATCACATCGCCCGACAGCCGGATTGAGTAAAATTCATCCATCCATTCAATGATCCGCTCAATCAATCCTCCGAAGGGGCCTTCGATCAGGGGCTCTGAGATGCTGACCACATCCACATGACATTTGTTCCGGAGCATGGACTTGTAGACAATGCTTTCCTCCTGGTTGCGGGCAAACCGCGAAAATTTCCAAACCAAAATGACATCAAAAGGATGCTCCTCTGACTTGGCAGCAGCGATCATCTGTTGAAATTTGGGACGCTTGTCCGCCTTGCGGCCGGAAATACCATTTTCCATGTAAATGTGTTCTTCGGCAACAATCATGTTGTGGCTTTTCGCGTACTCCAGCAAGAGGCGTTTTTGGGAATCGGGGGATAGCTCTTCCTGTTTATCCGTGGATACGCGTATGTACAGGGCCGCAACTAAAATACGTTTTCTCATTACATCACCTGTCCTATCTTATGTTTTTTGGGTATAAAAAATACACCCTCTTGACCAGGATGCCCCAGGGATGATATAATTCAGATGTTTAGGCTGGATTATATCTGCTGGAGCAATCCGGCAAGAGAAAATCTATGTAAAGCCGTTCGGTGCTGGTAACACCGGGCGGTTTTGCATTTGAACAATAATAAAAAGTTTGCAAACTATGTCAATTTCGGAGCTTTGGTTCTGATTCCGTCTATGTGTTCATATAAATCATCTTTTACAGGTGAGCGCATGGGATCCAGAATAAAATCAATCCCTTCTCGCCTGGCCTGTTTAGCGGCAGGAACAAAATCGCTGTCACCAGAGACTAATATAATTCGTTCCACTTGTTTTTTATAGGCCAAAGAAGATATATCTACGCCAATACGCATATCAACACCCTTCTGTGATATGAATAAAGAAAAATCCTTTTCGGTAAGCTGTTCTACAGAAATTGTTCCAGAGAGAAGTTTGCGCATAATCTGTGGCTTGATATTAAAATACGCTTGTTCTTCAGCTAAACGTCCTAATCGTAAAGCAAATTTCCTTTGGTGTTTTAGCTCTTTGAAGAATTCAACCGCCCAAACGTAATCATTGGTTTTACCTAAATCAATGCTTCGTTTGAGCAGAGGATGATAAACATTCTTGGTGCTGGGCGGGCAATCATAATAAAAGACTCTGTATAGAGAAGCGCCCTCTTTTTCTTCAATTATATGACGATGGCAGTAGGAGGACAGCTCTTTAGCACGTTCAGCCGGTGATTTATCACCTAAAAGGGTAAATGCTCTTTTGCGATAAAATGCTCCATCCACAAGGATTGCTGTTTTAATCATATGAATTCTCCTTTGTAAAAAAATACCCCTAGTCTCGTCACATCCCTTATGGTGGGAGGACTACTGCTAGGGGTATACTTTCAATATCATATCAGTGTAAAAAGTTACATCTGATACTATTATATTATGTCCGATTCTTAAAAATGTCAATCCCCTAGACGAAAATTTTAGAAAATATTCAAAATATGAGTTTGTAATTATTGCCCTTTTTTTTGCAGGTCCTCGGAACGGTGAGAGCACGTCCCCCGGCTCCCCAGGTAAGTATATTATATTGTCAAGGTGGAGTGGCTCCGGCAACGGTAGAGCTGGAGCGGTTTTGCATTTGACTTTTTGAGTAAGTTGACATATAATATACTTAACAAGAGAACCGAAAGCTAGAGTACACCTAGCCGCCGGAAGTATCAGCCTAAAGTAGCGCCTTACCTTACCAGAGCGAGGGCGCTACTTTTTGCGTAATATGTAAACAACAAGA
>CALWBS010000307.1 GCA_944376135.1 uncultured Enterocloster sp. | reverse complement strand
AACCTACAAGAATCAGCAGCGTATAGCGGATGACCGTGCTGACTTTTCTTTTTTGCTCTCTTGTCATTCGATTTTACCTCCCATCCTCGTCAGAGTAGTATACCCACTTCTTCTGGCTCACGAATGCCACAACCGTGAGGGTCATAACGATGATGAACAGTACCCATGCCTGAGCGCTGGCCATGCCCATCTTGTGGCGAAGGAATGCATTGTTGTAAATCAGCATGGAGATCAATGTAGTTGCTCCGTTGGGGCCGCCCTTGGTCACAAGGAAGGGAGCGTTGAACTCCTGGAATGCCTGGCATAACTGGGTTACAAGGTTGTAGAAGATAACCGGCGTGATTAACGGCACCGTGATCTTAAAGAACTGGGTCCACTTGCCCGCGCCGTCGATGGATGCCGCTTCGTAGAGATCCTCCGACACGCCCTTTAAGGCTGCGAGGAAGATAACCATGGCAGAACCAAACTGCCAGACTCTAAGGAGAACAATCACCATCAGGGCGCTCATGTCCCCGGCCATCCAGTTAATCGGGGAAATTCCGAAAAATCCCAAAACCGTGTTGATCAGACCATCCGTATTGAATACGGCCCTCCACAGAATTGCGATCGCGATGGAGCCGCCCAGGATGGAGGGAATGTAGTATGCGGTACGGAAAAAGTTGACGCCCTTTAATTTGAAGTTAAGGATGTATGCAATAAAAAGGGCAAAGGCCAGCTTTAAAGGCACGTCAAAGATGGCGTATTTAAAAGTTACCACGAAGGAACGGACGATATCTTCATCCGTAAAAATATCCACATAGTTCATCAAGCCCGTCTTTGTGATGCCGTTAAACAAGTCGTAATTGGTAAAGCTGTAAACCAGTGAAGATGCAAACGGATACACCTTAAAAAGGAAAAATCCAATCAGCCAGGGCACGATATAGAGCAGGCCAATATTCAATGCCCAGAAGCCCTTTTTATTTTTCATACAATTACCTCCAAAACTTACATAAACAACGCGTACTTCTCAGCCAGAAGCGTTCCGGTCGCACAGCCTTTTGAAACCGCAAGTTTAAGGGCCGGCTCCCTGCCCGCTCCCTCCCGACCGAGCGCCGCTTTTATCTCTCTGCGGAAAATGTCCTGCAGGGCTCTGTAATGCTCATAGATCTGCGGAGACATCTGCTCTATGGCATCAATCAGGAGGAGCAGGTCCTCTGCGGAGAAGGAATTCTTCGCTTTAAAATATTCCGCAATCTCTCCATAGTTCTCCTTATTTTTTACCGCTTCCCTTATCTCCATATCTGTCATCTCCCGCATCAAAAACTCCCCTTGTCCTCAATAGGAACCGCCGGATTGTCTCCGGCGGCCCGTTTTTTTTACTGATAATTGCTGTAGCACTCCTCGATGCCCTCGATCAGCTCCGCCGCTGCCTCTGCGGATGTCTCGTCGCCGGCACTCAGCTTGCCCATAACCTTATAGTACACGCCGTCGGGATTTGCCTTCAGGTCATTGTGCTCGAAGTAGGGATCCAGCGGGAACTTGCAGTGCTCAATCACCTTTGCATTCGCCTCTTTTACAAGCGCATCGCCGATACCCTTCTCCTCCAGAAGAGTCGCTGCCGCCGCGGAGCAGGGGATGCCGCGCTCAGTTCCGAGAATTTCAATGCCCTCATCCTCATTTAACAGGAAGTTGATGAGCATGGCCGCCTCCTTGGGATGCTCTGTGCTGGAAGACACGGCAAATGCCATGGAAATCTTGGTAAATCCGCCGTCATAATCTCCAAAGTCGATAAAGTCTCCTACTACGAATTCCTGATTCGGCTTTGTGGTGCTCTCCACAATCGCCTGCTGGAACTTGCTTGCGGAAGAATCCCACTCGTAGATGCCGGCATACTTTCCGTCAATCCACTTCGCATTCTTGTCAAGGGAGTCCGCCATATCGCCCTGCAGCACAGACATAGTGGGAATCACATGTGCGTTCTCAAGCTCGGTGATAAAGTCAAGACCTTCCTGGATCTCCTCCGCGCTGTACTGCAGCTCGCCATTCTCAACCCAGGGCTTTCCATACATGCTCTCCAGATAATATACCAGGAAAATGGTCCGGTCAAGCTCATTCATAGCCAGAGGATAGTAGTCCTCGCCATAAGCCTGGAATGCTGCGCCTGCTGCCAGGAGAGAATCCCTGTCAGTGGGAATAGGGCAGCCAATCTCATCGAATGTGGTCTTATTCCAGTAGAATACGCGTCCAGTCAAGGCAATGGGTACTGCCATCAGGGCATCCCCTACCTTGCACTGATTAAGAACTGACTCATCAAACTGCGTCAGATCCAGCACGTCGCTGTACTGATTCAGGTCTACAAAGTTCTTTCCGTTGCCGCTGTAGGAGGTAATCCAGTTCCAGTTAATCTGCATCACATCGGCCGCATTCCCTCCCTGGATAGCCAGCGCCTGCTTCTCCTCCCAGCCGGTCCATGCACCGTACTCCGGCTCCACGGTGATATTGGGATACTTCTCCATAAATGCCGCGATCGCTGCCTCGGTGGCCTCATGTCTCGCGTCGCCGCCCCACCAGCTGAACTTCAGCGTCACGTTCTCGCTGCCTGAGTCAGCGCTTCCGCTGTTATCCGAGGAACCGGAAGCTGATTCGGAACCCGAGCCGGAGCCGCAGGCCGCCAGAGACAGTGCCATAACGGATGCCAGTGTCAAAGCCAATGCCTTTTTCAATGTTTTCTTCATTTTTCCTCTCCCTTTCTAAATTGTGCCGGCCTATGCAGTCTTTATGGTGTTTTGCAAAGGTTTGCACATATTTTTTAAAAATTATGCAGTTTTGCTATTTATAAGCCTTTACATTTGTCTAATCATAAGCAAACCTGCATCATTTTTTCTGATGTTTTCATACTATCATCATTCTTTGTATATGTCAACTGTCTATATTGCATATATTTTTAATATTTTTTTGTGTAATATATCCAATTTCTTTTCAGTTCTTTTTGTGATAAGATACTTCTAAAGCGGACATAGAGGCGGATTTTGTCATTTTGTGGCATTTTTGCGGATTTTGTCCTTTGTTTTCCAGATTTTTCTAGACTATTTGCTCATTATTTTTTGTGCAAACGTTTGAAGCGTCCGACGCTTCCTATTATATAAAAGGAGGACTTCATAAATATTATGGAAATTCTGAACCGCTATATTAATGAACTTTTGAAGAAAAGCACGCCTCAGGCCCCTATATGGAATATCGAGAAGATAAAAGAAGGAAAGGAATCTACCTGGAACTACATAGACGGCTGCATGATCAAAGCGGTTATTGAACTGTATCAGATCACAAAAGATGAGAAATATCTGCAGTTTGCCGATGACTTCATCGACTATTTTGTGCGCGAGGACGGCTCCATCGCCTCCTATGATCCAAAGGAATACAACCTGGATAATATAAATGCCGGAAAGACGCTCTTCGAGCTCTACAAGCTGACCGGCAAAGAAAAGTACCGCCGGGCCATTAACACAGTCTACAGCCAGCTTGCCGGACAGCCCCGCACCTCCACCGGAAACTTCTGGCATAAGAAGATTTACCCCAACCAGATCTGGCTGGATGGACTGTACATGGCCCAGCCCTTCTACATGCAGTATGAGGCGGCCTACAACGGCTGCAAAGGATGTGCAGACTCCTATCAGCAGTTTGTAAATGTCTACAATCTCATGCGGGATCTGCGCAATGGCCTTTACTACCACGCCTACGATGACTCCCGCCAGATGTTCTGGTGCGACAAGGTGACTGGACTTTCCGATAATTTCTGGCTCAGGGCCATGGGCTGGTACGCAATGGCCTTAATCGACACCATGGAGGTGATGCCAGATTCCATGACCGAGGAGAAGACCCACTTGGGGCGCATCTACCGGGAACTCATCGACTCCATGCTCCCCTACCAGGACGAGGCCACCGGCATGTGGTATCAGGTGGTAAACCGCGGCGGCATCAAGCCTAACTATCTGGAGGCATCCGGTTCCGCTATCTTTGCCTATGCCATCATGAAAAGCGTCCGCTTGGGGTACCTGGAGGAGTCCTATTTTGCCTGCGGCGAAAAGGCCTTTAAGGGGATCTGTTCCACGTATCTCTCGGAGAAAGACGGCGAACTCCAGTTAGACGGCATCTGCCTGGTTGCCGGATTGGGAAATAAAGATATGCGGGAGGGCACCTTTGACTACTATATGCGGGAGCCCATTGTAAAGAATGACGCAAAGGGAGTTGCCCCTCTGATTCTTGCCTATGTGGAAACCATGTTCCGAAAGAAGGCCCGTGAAAACGCTGCCTGACCCGCGCTTTACCCCGCTGCCAGCCGGATTCCCCAGAGGGCCAGCAGGTGGACGGGGTAAAATATGCTGAGAAGATATTTTAACTGAAGCGTCCCCCTCCGCCCGTTATACATCACAATAGGCACAAACGATAAAGCGGATACACAGTAGCAGCTCACGCTCTCAGCCGCACACAAACCGATCCCGCTGCCCAGACGGGCCAGGTCATTGCGTCGGAATGCATACATGGCTGTGATGAACAGAACCCCCAATACATTATAGTCGCACTGTCCTACCCAGGACACCGCGCAGCCGGCGGCCAGTGCAAAGGCGCGGACCGGCAGATTTTTTGTCTCCTCCATCACCGCCATAACCAGGATACCGATGAACAGAGTGAACAGCATATTCTGATACTGCGGATAAATCACTCTGCCGTACACTGCCAGGTCAAACGGTACCTCAGAGACCAGCGCGGAAACCAGCATGCGCGCTCCATATCCCCGGCGGTCTCTAGCCCGCACAAACTCTTCCGCAGTCAAAAATCCAAGAATAGGAAAGCCAAGGCGTCCCACATACCGGCACACCTGTCCGGCGATCACCCAGACATGCCCTTCTCCAAATGCGGCCGTCTGATAAATCTCCGCCGCTCCTCCCCGAAGAATCACTCCCTGAATCACCACTGCTCCCAGATTGTCAATAAGCACTGCCGCAATCCCGATCAGCTTGAGCTGATTCCCCGTAAGGCCGCTGCTTCTGCTTCTGTATGCGTACATTCCATGCTTTCTTGCGTTCATATCCCTTCCCCATCCTGTATATTCCATTAATACCATTTTCTTCCATCATACTGCAAATCCCCTCAAAATGCAAGTTTTCTCCCACTTTATCCCCATTTTTTCGCTTTTTTAGTGCTTTTTCCCCCATTTTTACCCCAGTTTTTCCCAAAACAATAGTAAAACAAAAGCGGAGCACCCACCGACCCTCTCGTTTTCAGAGAATCGGGCGCACTCCGCTCCAAGTTTTTTATTTTTCCCTTAGCAGATCTCCGCTCCGGACGGCATCTTCTTTTCCGGCACCATGAGGGACAGATTACCCTCAGCATCCTCCGCGCACAGGAGCATGCCCTCGGACAGGACCCCCGCCAGCTTGGCCGGCTTTAGGTTGGTCACCACCATAACCCGCTTTCCGACCATCTCCTCCGGTGTATAGTGGGCCTTTATCCCGCTGACGATCTGGCGGGTCGTGCTTCCAATCTTCACCTGAGAGCATAAAAGCTTCTTGGATTTGGGCACAGCCTCACACTTTACAATGACGCCTACCTGGAACTGAAGCTTGGCAAAATCCTCATAGGTTATCTCCGCTTTGGGCTCTATGTCGATGACCGGCTCCTCCTCGCCGCCGTCCGCGGTGTCTTTTCCCTCGCCCGCCGCATCCCCGGCAGCCGTCTGACCCGCATTCTGCCCGGCAGCTTCGTGCATAGCTTCCACCTTCTCCATGACTTCTTTGATGTCCATGCGGGCAAACAGAATCTCCGGCTTATCCGTCACCTTGTTTCCGGAAGGATACCGGCCGAACACATCCATCTGGGACAGCTCCCGCTTCTCCGTGTTAAGCTGTGTCAGAATCTTCGCGGAAGTCTCCGGCATAAAAGCCTCCAGCAGGGAAGCGCCGATGGTGATGGCTTCGGTCAGATTGTAGAGCACAGTGGACAGCCTGTCCTTCTTTGCCTCATCCTTGGCCAGAGCCCACGGCGTCGTCTCATCAATATATTTATTGCATCTTCTGAAAATATTGAAGATCTCGGAGATAGCGTCCGCTACCCGAAGCTGCTCCATCTTCGCATCCGTCTTCCGGACTTCCTCCAGGACCAGGGCTTTCAGCTCCTCGTCCACGGGCTCCGCGGCACCCTTATCCTCCACTGCGCCGCCAAAGTATTTATTCGTCATGGAAATGGTGCGGTTTACCAGATTGCCCAGGATATTTGCCAGGTCAGAGTTCATGCGCTCCACCATCAGCTCCCAGGAAATGACCCCGTCATTTTCAAATGGCATCTCATGAAGCACAAAATAGCGCACTGCATCCACGCCAAAGAAATCCACCAGCGTATCCGCATAGAGCACATTTCCCTTGGACTTGCTCATCTTGCCGTCTCCCTGAAGCAGCCAGGGATGACCAAATACCTGCTTGGGCAGGGGCAGTCCCAGAGCCATAAGGAAAATAGGCCAGTAAATCGTATGGAAACGAATAATATCCTTTCCAATCAAATGCAGATCCGCGGGCCAGTATTTCTTAAATTGATCCGTGCTCTCCCCGTCACAGTCATAGCCGATTCCCGTGATATAGTTGGTCAAGGCATCCAGCCATACATACGTCACGTGCTTGGGATCAAAGGTCACAGGAATTCCCCAGGAAAAGGACGTCCGAGACACACACAGATCCTGGAGACCGGGAAGAAGGAAGTTATTCATCATCTCATTCTTACGGGCAACGGGCTGAATAAATTCCGGGTGCTCATTGATATACTCGATCAGTCTGGGAGCATACTTGCTCATGCGGAAGAAATACGCTTCCTCCTTGGCAGGCTTTACCTCCCGTCCGCAGTCCGGGCACTTGCCGTCCACCAGCTGGGACTCTGTAAAAAAGGACTCACAGGGCGTGCAGTACAGCCCCTCATAATAGCCCTTATAGATGTCCCCCTGGTCATAGAGCTTCTTAAAAATCTTTTGAACCTGGGCCTCATGCTCTTTATCTGTGGTCCGGATAAATTTGTCATAGGATGTATTCATCAAATCCCAGATCCGCCTAATCTCCCCCGCCGCTGCGTCCACAAAAGCCTGCGGCGTAGTTCCTGCCGCCTCTGCCTTCTCCTCAATCTTCTGTCCGTGTTCATCCGTTCCTGTCTGGAAAAATACGTCGTATCCCTGGGCTCTCTTGTAGCGGGCGATGCTGTCCGCCAGAACGATCTCATAGGTATTGCCGATGTGGGGCTTTCCGGAAGCATAGGCGATAGCCGTTGTGATATAGTATGGTTTTTTACAGTTTTGACACATGTGTTCATACCCCTCTTTGTCTATAGAGTTCTGTTTATTGCTGCTCTAAGTATAAGCGTTTCTTAATCGTTCGTCAAGACAGCCGCAAAGCCAGCCAAACCACTGCCTTCTAAGTTGTTTTTTCTCTACATATACTATATAATGATAGCAACAATTCAGACGGAGGAACACAATTCGAATGAAATCACTCAAAACCGCTTATTTACGGCTTATCGCCTGTCTATTTCTGTCTCTGTGCCTGCTGACCGGCTGTCTGGGGCAGGGGACAGGCACAGCTTCTTCCCTGACGGCACCGCAGACATCCCTGGAGACAGAGCTTTCCAGGGAATCCGTCCCGTCCGAGGCGTCCCCCCAATCGGAGGAATCCAGCCAGCCTTATGAAGAATATTCCCAGGACGCGCTTTCTGCTCAGGCGGAATTCGACCAGCTGACCGAGGATCTGTTCCGGGAGGAGGCAGCGGCGTCCGCCCTGACTCTGCACTATACCCTGGCAAACCCGGCCGCTTACGGAATCACAGATTACGACCGCACCTTAGGCACCGTATCCCTGGAGGACAGCCAGGAAACTGTCACGGAGGCCAAAGATCTGCTGGATGAATTGGAGGCCATTGACAGCCGCTCCCTTCGGGAGGATCAGCGCCTTACCTATACGATTCTGTCCTCTTATCTGAATTATCTTCTGGCCGGAGAAGATCTGGAGCTGTACGAAAAGCCCCTTTCCTCCTCTCTGGGCATCCAGGCGCAGCTTCCGCTTCTTCTGGCGGAATATGCGTTCTATACCCCGCAGGATGTGGAGGATTATCTCACGCTTCTCTCATCCATCGGCCCTTACTACGACAGCATTCTGGCCTTTGAAAATGAGCGGGCCGACGCAGGCCTGGGAATGAGCGACGGAGCCATTGACCGGGTAATCGAGTCCTGCAATGCCTATCTTCTGGACGCAGACCACAGCTTTATGGCCGAGACCTTTGACGAGCGTCTGGAGGAACTGGTGGAACTGACCGAAGAGGAAAAAGCCGCTTACCGCGAGAGAAACCGTCAGGCCATCAATGAATGTTTTGTCCCCGCTTACCAGCGCATGATCGACGGCCTCTCCCAGCTGAAGGGCAGGGGAGGAAATGATATGGGTCTCTCCCATTTTCCTGAAGGAAAAAAATATTATGAATACCTTGTGAATCTGTCCACCGGCACTTCCTACAATGATATCCAATCCTTAAAGCAGGCCATCCACGCAAGAATGGCCAAGGATTTGATGGAGGCCGGCCGGTATCTGGACGAGGATCCCACCCTGGCCGATCAGGCCTCAGATTACCAGTTTGCGCTTACAGAGCCGGAAGCCATACTGGAGGATCTGGCCTCCCAATGCCAGAAAGATTTTCCTCCCATCGGAGAATACGAATGCCATATCAAGGATGTTCCCAAGGATCTGGAGGGCATTTTAAGCCCTGCCTTCTATCTGACGGTCCCCATCGACCGTCCGGAAGACAATTCCATTTACATTAATAACGGAAGCACGGATGCGTTCCAGCAGCTCTACACTACCATGGCTCACGAGGGATACCCAGGCCATATGTATCAGACCTTGTATTTCAACAGCCAAAACACCTGCAATCTGCGAAAGCTCCTGGGCTTTACCAGCTATACGGAGGGATGGGCCACCTACGTAGAATATTATGCCTACGGCCTTGACAACGGTCTTGATAAGAATCTCGCCCAGGTGCTGCGCTACAATTCCTCCTTCACGCTGGCCCTTTACGCCGCCATGGACATCTACATCCACTACGACGGTTGGAGCATGGAACAGATCGGCGAGTATCTGGAAACAATTCTCGGCATCTCAGACCCGGAAGTCACATCAGAGGTCTACTGCCAGATCGTGGATAACCCCGTCAACTATCTGGAATACTATGTGGGTTACATGGAAATCATGGATATGAGGGAGCAGGCGGAGGAAACCCTGGAAAATGATTTTTCCGCTCTGGAATTCAACCGGTTCCTCTTAGATATCGGCCCTGCCCCCTTCCGGGTGATAAAGCCCTATTTTAATGAATGGCTGGTGCAGCAGCAGGCGTAGGCCGCCACGCCTGCACCTCCTCCCATGCGGGGATGGACGGGGCTGCTCCCGGCCTTGTCACAGCCAGAGCCGCAGCCCGTGCCGCCGCGTCCAATGCCTCGCCCGCAGGCATTCTGCGGCTGATTCCCGCAATAAAATAGCCTGTAAATGTATCGCCCGCCGCCGTGGTGTCCACGGCTTTGACGGTATAAGCCGGCTGGCGGATAAGCAGCTCCTCACCGCAGTACACAGAGCCGTTCTCCCCCAAGGTCAGGACAATCCTGCTCCCGGGGAATTTCTTTTTAAGCAGCCCGGCCATAGCCTCGCCCGCCTCCTCATCTTCCAGAGACGGCGCATCCGCCTCTAAAATCTGAGCCGCCTCCACCTCATTCAAAATCAGATAGTCCACACAATCCAGGGGCATTTCTAATATCCTGCCGTTCATTGGAGAGGGATTTAACACAATGCGCATCCCCCTGGCGCGGGCCCGCTCCATGAGGAAGGGCATCTGATTAATCTCATTCTGAAGCACAATGTAGTCCCCCGCTCCAAAGCCCTCCAAGCTCTCCTCCGCCTGTTCCCGGGTAATCGCCTGGTTGGCTCCGCCGTAGAGCAGGATGCAGTTGTTTCCCGCCGGATCGCGCTGAATAATGGCATTCCCCGTGCGCACAGATTCCAGCTGCTTCACCAGATGGGTGTCCACCCCTGCCTCCCGCAGCAAATCAACTAAAAACTGACCGTCCGGCCCTACTGCCCCGGCATGGAACACCTCTGCCCCCGCCCTTCCCAGAGCGATAGACTGGTTTAACCCCTTGCCCCCGCTGAATATTTCCAGCGCGCCGGAGGAAAGCGTTTCCCCCTTCTGTACAAAATGGTCCACGCTGTAGACGTAATCGATGTTCAGGGAGCCGAAGCTCAAGATTTTGTGTGCCATTGATTTTATATTTGCATCTATCCGAACCCGCGATACTGCTTCTTTTTCCATAGCATCGCCTCCTTTTTGTAATACAAATGTACTACATTTTCCCTTCTTGTCAAGAGTGTGTATACTTTCTGTCTCTCTTTCCAAAGAGAACCTATGTCTTTCTGGATATTAAAACCATTTCTCAAGATCTCTCCTTTCTGCATAAATTTTCTTCTTCGGCAGATACTATTTCCAGAAACGGATAGAGCAGTCAAAGGAGGAATTTTGGTATGAAAGCTACAGGTATTGTGAGAAGAATCGACGACCTCGGCCGCGTGGTAATTCCCAAGGAAATCCGGCGGACCCTGCGGCTGAGGGAAGGCACGCCGCTGGAAATATTTACCGACAGGGAAGGAGAGATTATCCTCAAGAAATATTCACCTATGATGGAGTTAAATGCATTCGCAGGCCAGTATGCGGAGGCCATGGCCCAGTCCACCGGGCTTGTGGTGTGCATCACGGACAGAGATCAAGTGATCGCCGTGTCCGGAGGGGCAAAAAAAGAACTCCTTCAAAAAACCATTAGTCCCCAGTTGGAACAAGCCATCAATGAGCGCACCTCCATCCTGGCCGGAAAAGAGGACAAGGCCTTTATTAATTTGGTGGACGAGGAACTCGAGGGCGTCACCGCCCAGGTAGTAGCCCCCATCATCTGCGAGGGTGACGCAATCGGAGCCGTGGCGCTTTTAAGCCGGGAGCCAAGAGCCAAATTCGGCGATATGGAGACAAAACTAGCAGCCACAGCGGCGGGATTTCTCGGAAGACAGATGGAGGGGTAAAAAACTTACAATTCGAACCGCTGCTTGCAGGAGCTATCGGTTAATACAGATTTTTAGTCCCAGCATGAAAGGAAGAGGCAATCTTAGAGAATTCAGGCTTTTTCAAACCCTAAATTCTCTACAAAATTGCCTCTTCCTTTTGATAGTTCCTCTTTTTACGGCGCAAATCCCCCTCGTTTGGATCTTTTAGAGCGCTTCGTCCTCTAAACCGTTTTCTATTTTTAGAAATAAAATAGGGAGCCATTGCTTTATATTGCAACAGCTCCAGGCCAGCAATTAACCCGTTATTGGATGAATCAAGAGCACTTTGTAAGCTGATGACCTCTGGACACTTTGTCCAGAGGTGGGTATAATTATCAATGAAAGGAGACAGAAATGAACATAAAGGAAATCGAAGAGTATCTCAAAAAGAGAAGTATCCCGTATGAAATCATTCAACAAGATAAGCCAATTCTTTCGGCGCTGGACGCCGAGGGTTATTATCCTGTTGAGAAATCAGCACCCACATTTGTTTTGCAGACAGAGAACGGACTCATTGGTTGCATAACATCCATTCAAAACGGACGACTTAATTTTGATAAGATGAAGCAACATTTTGGCTTCAGTAAACTGAAAATGGCAGACAGGAAAATTATAAAAAGCCAAACGGGTTATAATGTAGGGGCCATCCCGCTGGTTGGATTGGGGCTTCCTTGCTTGTTTGATAGAAAACTGCTTGAACACGATTATGTCTATGGCGGCACCGGAAATGAATTGCTAACATTAAAAATTGCACCGACTGAGCTTCTAAAAGTAAATGAGATTCTAGGTATGTTTGACTAAAAAATATGCGATTTCTTTCGATAACCTCCCATTTATCGGGAAATAAATGGAGTAGAAAAGCGGAATTGTTTGCAAGAAAGGTGGTATTATCTGTGGCCCGCAGTCCAATAGAATGCATGGAAAAGACAATCAAATAGCATATAACACCATTTGGTAGTGCTATGTGGATGGACTATGGTCAGAAAACCGTTGCCGGAATCGCAAATTTGAATCAGACCGCTGAGCGGGAGGATTTCCTGAATTTTCTTGAGAAATTTCGCGCTCCTCTGTCCCGGCGGGGCTATAAGCTCTCTAAATGGGTGCGTTAAGCCAACGATTCGTCTTTCTTCAGCAAAAGGAAGAAGCGTAAAGACGTCCCATCTATCACACGGAACGGGAGCCGTTTGCTAAAGCACTGATACATCTCTTGGAAGTATCCACTTTTAGGGTGGGTACTTTTTTTAGTTATATTTTAGCAAATGCGTTATAGTCAGTACCTGCTAAACAAAAATACCGCCGGCAAAAAGCAGCCGGCGGAAGTAAATCCATTTTTATAAAACCTTTTCCAAAAATGACCTTGCCCGGTCGGTCTTCGGATTTCCAAAGAACTCGTCCGGCGGAGCATCCTCCAAAATCTGCCCGTCGTCGATAAAACAGATGCGGTCCGCAACCTCCCTGGCAAATCCCATCTCGTGAGTGACGAGAGTCATGGTGATGCCGGTATGGGCCAGATTCTTGATAACTTCCAGCACTTCCTTCACCATCTCCGGATCCAGCGCGCTGGTGGGCTCATCGAAAAGCATAATCTTCGGCTCCATAGCCAAAGCCCGCGCAATGGCAATCCTCTGCTTCTGTCCGCCGGAAAGCTTTCCCGGATACGTCTGGGCTTTTTCGGTCAGACCTACCAGCTTTAAAAGCTCCATGGCCTTAGCTTCCGCATCCGCCTTGGACATCTTATTTACCTTAATAGGAGCATACGTCATGTTTTCCATCACTGTCATGTGAGGAAACAAGTTAAAATGCTGGAACACCATGCCAATATCCTTGCGAATTGCCTGGATGTCCGTCTTCGGTGCAGTGATATCCGTTCCCTCGATAAACACCTGCCCCTTCGTGGGACGTTCCAAAAGGTTCATGCAGCGGAGAATCGTGGATTTTCCGGAACCTGAGGGGCCAATCAATGTGACAACCTCACCCTTTTCGATCTTTAGATTAATACCCTTTAAGACCTCCAGCTTTCCAAAATTTTTGTATACATCACGAAACTCGATCACTTCGGTTCACCCACCTTTCCAGACGGTTTGCCACGACAGACAGCACCATAACAAATATGTAGTAAATCAGCGCAATCACCAGATACGGCTCAAAGAACCGGAAGGTCAGCACCGTAATCTGGTCCGCTGCCCGCAGCAATTCCACCGCTCCGATATAAGAGAGAATGGAGGACTCCTTGAGCAGGGCAATCGCCTCGTTTACAAGGCTGGGAAGAATGTGCTTCACTGCCTGAGGCAGGATAATATCCTTCATCATATCCCGATAGCCTACCCCCAGGGACATGGCCGCCTCATACTGTCCCTTATCTACGCCCGTGATTCCTCCGCGGAAAATCTCGGAAATATAGGCCGCAGAGTTCAGCGAAAAGGTCAGGATTCCCGACTGGGTTGTGCTGAATGTAACACCTAAAAGCTGGGGCAGACCGAAATGCACTATACACAGCTGCACCAGCAGAGGTGTACCCCGGAAAATAGATGTATAAAATTTTCCGAACCAGACCAGAGGAGCGCACTTGCTGATTTTGACCAGCGATAAAAGTACGCCCAGCAAAAACCCAAATACGGCGCAGATAGCCGTCATTTTCAGTGTCATCAACGCGCCATGGTATAAAAACGGCCAATATTCCCAGACGCAGCTAAAATCAAGCTCCATTTCTTACTCCTTTCGAAGCTGTTTTACAGATACAGGCTGGGGCAGCGGTGCCCAGCGTCAGTCCAAAATAAACTGTTCACTCAAATGAGAAGCAATGATCGCGTCCAGCTCGCCGTTCTCCATCATTTCCTTCAGCGTGTTGTTAAATGTCTCATAATAAGGAGACTTTTTGGGGAAACCAATGGCAAAGCAGTCCTCTGTCTTGTCTAACAGGCTCATGGACAGACCCGAATTTTCCTTTAAAAACTCCGTGGCGCCCGCGCCGTCAATAATACAGGCATCCGCGCGGCCGCTCTTTACTTCCTCAATGCAGGCCGGGCTTCCCTGAATACCTACGGTTTTTGCGCCCTCAATACTCTCGGCCACCTGCTGATAGTTGGTTCCGAATACATATGCCACCGTCTTTCCCTGCAGGGATTCCAGATCCGGGTAATTATCCTCGGAGCGGTATACAATGGCGTTGCGCGGATAGAAGAAAATCTCCGAGAAATCCAGCGTCTCCCGGCGCTCGTCCGTGGGAGCCATGCCGCCGCTGCAGAAATCGATCTGTCCTGCCTGGATTGCTGCCATCAAGCTCTTAAACGGCATATCCACAAACTCTACCTGACCTCCGTTTTTCTCCACGATGGTCCTCACAATGTCAATGTTCATTCCTACATAGGTCTTGCTTCCGTCCGCAGCCATCTCAATGGACTCAAAGGGGACAAAGGTTGCGGAGCATCCCACTTTTACGGTCTTTCCGGCAAACGGATTGTCCGCAGACACCTCCTCCGCGCTGCTCTCCTCCGCACTCTCTGCCGCCTCTGTGCTCTCTGCCTCGCTCTCCTCTGCCTGCGTCTCTGCGGCTGCGGCGGTTGTAGACGCAGCTGTCGTTTCCTGAGCCGTGCCTGAACAGCCGCTTAAAATGCCCATCGCCAGAACCGCGCTGACAGCCAATGCCAATGTCTTCCTCATAATTGCCTTCCTCCTCTTTCATTCGATATTCGCATAATTATACCACACTATTTTTTTCCTTGCAATCTCTTTATTTCCCGCATTTTCACAACTCTTTTCGTACTCTCGATTGCGTATTGACATCCGGTCGCCTCATGCTATAATCGAGTTACATGTATAAAAATACTAACATACATACGAGGTGTTCTATTATGAGCTGGCTGATCGACGGAAAGACCAACGGCCCCTCCCTGTCCTGGCCGGACGGGAAACGGATCGCTGTGATGGTTACATTTGACTACGACGCGGAATTTCTGAGGATCTCCCGCGCAAAAAGCAAGGGAACTGAGATTGGATTTACAGACTATTCACGGGGCCAATACGGCCCCCACGAGGGACTGGCCCGCTGTCTGGACATGCTGGATGCCGTCGGCATCCGATCGACCTTCTTTGTGCCCGGCATTGTGGCGGAAACATACCGGGATACGGTGGAAGAAATCGTCCGCCGCGGACATGAGCTGGCCTGCCACGGCTATATGCATGAATCGGTCCGGGGTGTTTCCCGCGAGGAGGAGACACAGATTCTGGAGAAAAGCGAAACCATTCTGAAGGAAATCGGCGGTCGACGGCCACTGGGGCACAGAGGGCCGGAGAGCATCATTCATCCCTTTACACCGGAGCTCCTCATCAAACGCGGGTATCTTTACAGCTCCTCCATGAAGGACTGCGACTGGGCCTATCTCTGGGAAAAAGACGGACAAACCCTGCCCCTCGTAGAGCTTCCCTGTGACATTACCATGGATGATTTTACCTATTATTATTTTACATTCAGCGACCCGGCTGTCCGTTCCATGTACACCAACCGGGAGGTATACGGGAATTGGAAGCAGGAATTTGACGGTCTGGCCCTCGAGGGCAACAAAATTTTTATTTTAAAGCTCCATCCCCAAATGATCGGGCGGGCCAGCCGCATCGGCATGGTGGGCGAACTCATCACCTACATGCAGTCCCAGGGCGCTTGGATTGCCACCTGCGAAGATGTGGCGCGGTATGTGCTGACAAAGACGTACCCCGACTGGGAACATCTGCCGGCATTTCAAAATCAGTCTGCCCGGAAAGGAGGCGTTTCTTTATGACAAAGTGGCCGGATAATAAGCGGATTGCCGTTATGATGGCATTTGACCTGGACGCGGAAACCATGTGGACCACTCGCGGAGACGGCAATTCGGATCACATCACCAATCTCTCCCGGGGCACTTACGGCCCCAAGCAGGGTGTGCCCCGAATTCTTGACATGCTGGACGTCCACCAGATCAAGGCGACCTTTTTTGTACCCGGTGTCATTGCCGAAAAATATCCTCTGGTAGTAAAGGAGATCGTTCGGCGCGGTCATGAGATCGGTTTCCACGGCTATCTCCACGAGGAATTTACCACCACCACCTATGAGGAGGAGGACGCCACCATGCGCCGCAGCGAGAAGATCATCGAGGATCTTACCGGCCAGCGAATCGTGGGGCACCGGGCGCCGGGCGGCGTGATCCACGACTACAGCCTGCGCCTGTTTTTAGAGCACGGCTATATCTACAGCTCCAACTGGCGCGACAGCCACGGCCCCTTCCTGCACCAGATTGACGGAAAGACCGTTCCTCTGGCCGAGCTGCCCAAGGACTCCATCTTTGATGATACGGCTTATGATTTTTATACGGATTCCGCGCCGGAGCGCTATGAGTTAAAGTCTCCGGATGAAATGTATGAAATATGGAAGGAAGAGTTCGATACATTGGCGGATGAGGGAAGAATGATCAACTTTGTCCTCCATCCCCAATTCATCGGCCGAGCCAGTCGGGTACAGATGTTAAGCCGGCTGATCGGCTATATGAAAACCCATGGTGCCTGGCTGACCACCAACCGGGACGCCGCCGCCTGGCTGCTGGAGCAGAACGGATTTGCCTTTAAGAAAAGCTGGTAGGCTGCCGGAAAAAGGGCAGCAGAATATCAAAACTGCCCGCAGCAGCTAAAAAAGCAGGGGGACACCTATGAAGATTGCATCCGGCAACACGAAAAAAGAGGAACATGGTTTGGAAAATCAAAAAACGCCCGCCTCTATCCTGGAGGAGGGCGAGTGTCATGTCACCCGGACCGTTATCAAGCTGGCCTGGCCTTCTATTCTGGAGCAATTTTTAATCTCCATGTCCACACTGGCGGACACTGCCATGGTGGGCTCGATCGGTGCGGCTGCCACGGCGGCTGTGGCTGTAAACATCTCCTCCGTATGGCTGATTAACGGCTTCATCACCGCCCTGAGTGTGGGCTGTTCCTATCTGGTTGCCCATGCAGTGGGAAGCGGCAATGTCAGAAGAACCCGCAGCATAACCTACCAGTCTATTACCTGCGCCCTGATTCTTGGCCTTTTCCTGTTTCTGGGCGTGGAGCTGGTCTGCCGTCCCCTGCCCATCTGGCTCGGCGCCGCGCCGGACGTTGTCCCTCTGGCTCAGAGCTATATGCGGGTCATCGGCTTCGGTCTGATTCCCCAGGCTGTGGCTGTGGTTCTCTCCTCCATTTTCCGGTCGGCCGGTGATACGCGCACGCCTCTGGCAGCCAACCTGACTTCCAACATGGCAAATATTGCGGGAAATTTTTTTCTCATCTATCCCGCCAGGGAAATCTCTCTCGGCAGCTCCTCCTTTTTTATCTGGGGCGCTGGACTGGGTGTCACCGGAGCAGCCATCTCCACAGCTGCTTCCCAGTATCTCCTGCTTCTTATTCTATTGTATTTGTTGTCTCACAAGGACACGCCTGTGCGCATCCCTCTGCTGCGTCCCCGCTATCGGGTGCAGATGCGGGTACTCAGGCAGCTGAGACACATCAGCTTCCCAGTGCTCTTAGAGCGCCTGACTCTCACATCCGGCCAAATTGCCCTGACAGCCATGATTTCCGGTCTTGGAACCGTCCCTCTTGCCGCACACTACCTGACCAACCAGGCAGAGGGAATCCTGTATCTTCCCGCCTACGGCTTTTCATATACCGCGACTGCCCTGATCGGCCAGTCCCTGGGCGCCGGGCGGAAGGATCTGGCCGACCGGTTCGCTCTCTCCATCTGCCTGATCGGTTCCGCTGTCATTGTCCTGGCCTGCATCCCCGTGGCTATCTGGTCCGGCCCTATCATCCGTCTGTTCAGCAGCGATCCTGAGGTAGTGGCTCTGGGAACACAGACCCTCTTTATCGCCGCAGCCACGGAGCTGTTTTTCAGCTTCTTCGTCATCGCTTGCGGTATCTGCTGCGGTGCGGGCGATGTGCGCTTTTCTCTCCTTGTCAGCGTTATCGGCATGTGGGGCCTGCGCATCGGCCTGGTCTATCTGGCTACCCGCCCCCTGCAGATGGGCGTGGTGGGCGTGTGGATTGCAATTGCTGCGGACTGCTTCATCCGTACAATTCTGTGTATCTGGAGGCTTAAGAGCGGGAAGTGGAAGGAGCAGAAGGGGTGACTTTGCTTCTGGGATAATCCCCTCTCCCCACCGCCACCTCATACCCGATAGCCTCCATTCTCTGCCGCAGTTCAGCAATGTTGGAGGCCGCCTCAGCTCCGGTGCTGATCTTATTGTCATACAGCATATACTTTTTCCGCACACTTAAAGGGGACAGATTGGGCATGACCACATTGACCCCGGCCAGCACTCCTTTTTCCCGGCCTGTGGGATCGATGGTCCCCAGAGCCGTGGTGGCCGGAAGAAGAACGCGGGGCAGCATCAGCCGGACAAGAGCCAGGAGCAAAAGCGTAAGCTCCAGAGTTCCCGGCGCCTTGTCCTTAAAGGGCGTATCATGGTGTGGAATAAACGGACCAATTCCCACCATCTCCGGCTCCAGGTCCCGCATAAACAGCAGATCTTCCGCCAGATTTTCCGTAGTCTGCCAGGGAGAACCTGCCATAATCCCGCAGCCCGTCTGGTAGCCGATGGCCTTCAAATCCCGCAGGCACTGCATCCGATGCGCCAGAGACATAGCCGGCGGATGAAGCTTTGCGTAGTGCTCAGGGTTTGCCGTCTCGTGCCGAAGCAGATACCGGTCCGCTCCAGCATCAAACCATTTCTTATAGGTCTCATAGGAGTGTTCCCCTATAGAGAGAGTAACCGCGCAGTCCGGATATGCCTCCTTAATTTCCCGCACAAGCCCCGCAATTTTGTCATCATCGAACCACGGATCTTCCCCTCCCTGCAGCACAAAAGTCCGAAATCCCAGCGCATACCCCTCTTTGCAGCACTCTAAAATTTCCTCCCTTGTCAGGCGGTAACGGGAGGCCTGCCGGTTTCCCCGGCGAATTCCGCAGTAATAGCAGTCATTCCGGCAGAAATTTGTAAATTCTATGAGCCCCCTCACGTAAATAGTATTCCCATATACAGCCTGAGCCTGCCCGCGCGCCTTCTCATACAGGTATTCCCGATCCTCCGTCCCGATGGAATCTATGAGGAGGCAGAACTCTTCCTTTTCCAAAATTCGCTGTCTTTCCAGCCGTTCAATCAATTCTCTTATCTTTTTCATACTGTACCTTTCGCATACCTTCTTGTAAAGTCCACATGTCCTATGATAAAATAATCGTAACCATTTCAAAACAGCACGTCTCCTGTCCGGCCAAGGGTTGGGCAGAAAATCCGCACAAAGGAGGAACCCCATGGAACACCTGGAATCGCTCTTATCTTTTGCCGCCAACGCTGCCATTCTGCTCTTTGAATTTATGGGTGTAGGCATTATCATCTGCTCCGGCATCACCGGCTTTATCAAGTATGTGCGCCGTTCTCCCGATACCCGCATTTATCTGGCCAAAGGCCTTGCCATGGGCCTTGAGTTTAAGCTTGGGAGCGAAATTCTCCGCACCGTTGTAGTGCGGCAGTGGCAGGAAATCGGCATTGTGGCCGGGATCATCGCTCTGCGGGCCGCCCTGACCTTTTTAATTCACTGGGAAATCCGGGAGGAAGAAAAAAACAGCGCCGCCTGATGCGCATCTATGCCCGTATCTCCCCCAATGCCTTCGCCAGCTCTTTTGCCTTTTCCATCATAGGAAGGCTGTCCTGATTCTTGTGCCTTCTGTCAATAAAGTGGAACATCGGCGTTTCCCCAGGCACCAGCTTCAAATCGCCGTTATATGTTTTAATGAATTCCGGTATGGCCGCGACCTGCAGCTCCGCCTTCTGGTACATAGTGAGCCGCACCTCCTGCCGGTTTACAAATACCTCCGTCACAAAAGCCCGGTGGGCCAGAGAACGGAGCTCAGCGATTTTGAGCAGATTGTTCACGCTCCGCGGAATATCCCCAAAGCGGTCCATAAGCTCATCCTGCATATCCATATACTCATCTTCCGTCTCAATGGCCGAAATCCTCTTATAGATATCCAGCTTCTGGTATTCATTTCTAATATACGAAGAGGGAATATATGCATCAATATCGCACTCTACAGATGTCTCGTAAGATGCTCCTGTCTGCTCCTGGCCCTTCAGAGCCAGTACTGCCTCATTCAGCATCTTGCAGTACAAATCATAGCCCACTGCCTCCATATGCCCGTGCTGCTCTGCGCCCAGCACATTTCCCGCTCCCCGTATTTCCAAATCCCGCATGGCAATCTTAATTCCGGAGCCCAGCTCCGTAAATTCCCGGATTGCCTGCAGGCGCTTCTCCGCCTCCTCCTTTAAGAGCTTATCCCGTTTATACATCAAAAATGCGTAGGAAACCCGGTTGGAACGGCCGACTCGCCCGCGGAGCTGATAGAGCTGGGACAGGCCCATCCGATCCGCATCCTGGATGATCATGGTATTGGCATTGGGGATATCCAGCCCGGTCTCAATAATGGTTGTGGACACCAGAACATCGATCTCCCCATTGATAAAGTCCGCCATAATGCGTTCCAGCTCATGCTCCCGCATCTGGCCATGGGCAAATGTCACTACCGCGTCGGGAACCAAGGCCTGGATCCGGGCCGCCACCTCGTCAATGTCCGTCACCCGATTATACACATAGTACACCTGGCCGTTCCGGGCCAGCTCCCGGTTGATGGCTTCCCGCACCATTTCCTCATTATACTCCATCACATACGTCTGGATAGGCGTCCGGTCCACCGGCGGCTCTTCCAGCACACTCATGTCCCGGATACCCGCCAGACTCATATGCAGTGTCCTTGGAATAGGTGTGGCCGTCAGGGTCATTACATCCACATTTTCCTTCAGGTGCTTGATCTTCTCCTTGTGCGCCACACCGAAGCGCTGCTCTTCATCCACAATCAAAAGCCCCAGATCCTTAAACGCCAAATCCTTTGACAGAACCCGGTGCGTGCCGATAACAATATCCACCAGCCCTTTGCGCAGATCTTCAAGGGTCTTCTTCTGCTGGGCCGGGGTGCAGAACCGGGAAAGCATATCTACGCGAACCGGGAAATTCTTCATCCTCTGAACAAAGGTATTGTAGTGCTGCTGGGCAAGGATCGTCGTAGGAACCAGGTATACCACCTGCTTGCTGTCCTGAACCGCCTTAAAGGCTGCGCGGAGGGCCACCTCTGTCTTCCCGTAGCCCACATCCCCACAGATCAGACGGTCCATAATTTTCTTGCTCTCCATATCATGTTTTACGGCGTCAATGGCATCCATCTGATCTTCCGTCTCCTCGTAAGGAAAGAGCTCCTCAAATTCCTTCTGCCATACAGTGTCCGGCCCATACTGGAACCCTGCCTTCTCCTGTCTGGCTGCATAGAGCTTTACCAGATCCCGCGCGATCTCTTGTACCGCCCCCCGGACTTTTGTCTTTGTCTTGCTCCATTCACCGCCGCCCAGCTTATTGAGCTTCGGCTTTTTAGCCTCCGCCCCGGCATATTTCTGGATGCTCTCCAGCCGGGTTGCCGGCAGATAAAGATTGCCCCCATCCCCGTACTCGATTTTAATATAATCCTTAATCACATGATCCCGCTCTACCTTCTCAATTCCTCTATAGATTCCCAGGCCATGATCCTCATGTACTACATAATCCCCTATGGAAAGCTCCGAAAAGCTTTCAATCGCCTTTCCCCGATAGTTCGTCTTTTTCCGGCGCCTCTTTTTCTTTTCTACGCCGAACATATCGCCTTCTGTGATAAAGACAAACTTTAACAGAGGGTATTCAAATCCCCGGTGCAAATTTCCATGCACCACCATAATCTCTCCTGGCTTTACCCGCCTGGAATCCGCATGACAGGAAGGGCGCAGCAGGCGGGAGGCCTCATCCGTTTCCGCCGGGCCACCTCCGACTGCCGGCAGAACCTCCCCTTCTCCCTGCAGCTTCTCCCCGCCTTCGTCTGGGCAATACGCACGCAGATCGTACTCCCGCAGGTCGCCGGCCAGGCGGCTTGCCCTTGTCCGAGACGCGGAGAGCAGAACCACGCGGTAGCCCTCCTTTTTCCAGCGCGTCAAATCCTTGATCAGGAGCTCAAAGCTGTTCTGATAGGAACTTACATTTTTCACTTCAAAGCTGAAACGCCCATTCACCTTCACGCCGGGAATCTTTTGATCAAGGCCTGTAAGGCAAAGACTGTAAGGGCGCTGAGCCTTTGCCAGCACTTGGGCCACCGGATAGAGAAGCTCTGTCTGCCCTGGAAGAAGGTATCCCTTCTCCAGACGGTGCACCATACTCTCCCGGAATTCCAATTCCACTGTCTCGCCCTTTTCCCGGAGCCGCGCCGGTTCATCCAGGAAGATAAGGCTGTCTCCGACCGGAAAATAATCCAGGAAAGACACGGTGTCCGGGAAAAAATATTTTACATAGCCATCCAGTCCGCCAGCTCGGTATCCCTCCTTTAGGCTGCTCGTCAATTCCTCTATCATTCCCCGGATGCGTACGGCTTCCTCCCGCTTGCCCTGATCCCGCAGCGCCTTCTCATAGCCCTTTTCTTCCTCCTGTATCCGCCGGATTCCCGCTGCCATCTGACTTCCTGAGAGAACTACCTCTGAAGCCGGATACAGGGTAATCTGTTCCAGCTGCTCCACAGACCGCTGGCTCTCCAGGTCAAAGGTCCGGATAGAGTCTACCTCATCATCCCACAGCTCGATCCGCACGGGCATCTCCTCCGTCAGTGGAAAAATATCAATAATTCCCCCTCGAATCGAGAACTGTCCCATGGCATCCACCTGGGCGGCTCTCTCATAACCCATGCTCACCAGCTGGTCCCGCCAGTGTTCCAGATCAATCATCTGGCCATTCTCCACGGTGACTGCCTGAGCGCGCAAAAATGCCAGCGGAAGCAGATGATCCATCAGTCCGTCAATCGTAGTCACTACCACACCGCCTGTATCCTGCATCAAATGGCGCAATACCCCGATTCTCTGCCGGGTCATCAGGTTTCCGTGAATATCCGCACTGTAAAAGAGAAGGTCCTTAGCCGGATACAGCCACACATTTTTCGTAAAATTTCGGAAATCATCGTAAATTTCCTTGGCCCTCTGTTCATCATAGGTGACCGCCAATGTCCAGGGAAATCCACCCTCCTCCCCCAGTTCATACATCAGATGCACCTTTTGGGAATCCAGACATCCTGACGCCTGAAGCGGCCCCTTTCCCTCCTGCAGCGCCTGCAGTAAATTTTCATATTCCTGTAATTCCAATAATGGGTTTTCCATCTGCCCCTCTTTCCTTTCTTCCAACTTGTCCGCATGCTGCGGCAGGGCTTTTTTATTCAATATTCCGAGGCCCGTTAAACCGATTCATCGCCGCGTCCGGCCCCTCGGCAATCATCACCTGCGCTGCATAAGCCGCATCCTTAAAGGCCATCTCCATAATCTTTCGCTCCTCAGCCGAAAAACGGCTGAGAACATAATCTGCCAGATCCATCCGAGGCGGTTTTCCCCCGACACCGATTTTGATCCGCGGAAATTCCTGAGTTCCCAGATGGGCGATAATATTTTTGATTCCATTGTGACCGCCCGCGCTTCCTTTCGTCCGAATCCGCAGATGCCCTACATCCAGACTAATATCATCGTATATAACTATAATATGATCCGGAGGAATCTTATAGAAATCCGCTGCCGCCCGCACACTCTCCCCGCTCAGATTCATAAAGGTCTGGGGCTTTAACAAGATCACCTTTTCTCCGCCCAAGATTCCTTTTCCGTAAAGTCCTTTAAACTTCCGCTCCGCAACATCCGTATTTATCATCTCCGCCAGCACATCAATGGTGTCAAATCCCACATTGTGCCGCGTCTTCTCATATTCTCTGGTAGGATTTCCCAATCCCGCAATCAGATACATGCTCTTCCTGCCTCCTGCCTATTTTTTGCACACGCATTTAAGCGCTAGATACGCGCATACGGGGTATCTAACGCCTGCATTCTGTTTTTTCAGGGCGCGCTCCGTGCCCTGTGGAGTCGGCCTGAATAATTATTTCCATCTTATCAAATTTCTATATGAAATTCAAGAGAACCAATATTGTCTAAGATTTAGCAATCGTATTAAGGAATTGTATATATTTTTTCTGTTTTATTGTAAGTTTTTGTCGATATGATATAATAATTCCAACAAATTTATTGGAGGAATGTCATCATGCTAGTTGCACTCATTATTTTCCTGATTACCTACGTCCTGATGCTGTCTTTTCAGCAGTATAGGCCATGGATCGCCCTCACATCCGCTGCCATCTTCATCATCCTCGGCTATGCGGGACTATTTAATTTAACCCTGTTTTCCGCGCTCTCTGCAGTCGATTATAATGTACTTCTCATGATCGGCGGAACCATGGGCACAGTGACTCTGTTTATCGAGAGCCGGATGCCCGCCAGGCTAGCTGAGATCCTGATCACCAAAGTGCCTAACGTAAAGTGGGCGGTATGTGCCCTAGCCCTTTTCGCCGGTGTAATCAGCGCATTTGTAGACAATGTGGCAACTGTTCTGATGGTAGCCCCCGTGGGCCTTGCCATCTCCCGAAAACTAAAGATCTCCCCTGTCCCTGTCCTGATCTCCATCGCTGTCTCCTCCAATCTGCAGGGTGCGGCGACCCTGGTAGGTGACACCACAAGCATCCTTCTTGGCGGCTACGCGAGCATGACCTTCCTGGATTTCTTCTGGATGCTCGGAAAGCCCGGCATCTTTTGGGGCGTAGAGCTGGGGGCTCTGGTATCCCTGGGAGCCCTGCTGTTCTTGTTCCGCAAAGAAAAGCAGGTGGTTTCCGCCAAGGTGGAAACCATTGTGGACGACTATATCCCCTCTTTTCTCATGATTGCCACAGTAGTTTGCCTGATTTTCGCTTCTTTTATTCCGGAGCCTGCGGGCGGCTTTGCTGCGTCCCTCTATAACCTGCGCAGCGGTTTGATCTGTCTAGCCATCTGCGTCATCGGTGTAATTATCCACTGTACGCGCCAGGGATCCTGTGCAATTATAGGCAAAATCTTAAAAGACTTGGACAAGGATACGCTCCTTCTCCTGTTTGGCCTCTTTATGGTAATTGAAGGCATCAAGGTGGCCGGCGTGATTGACGCCGCCGCAGGCCTGTTTTACCGGGTATCGGGAGATAATCCGTTCCTCCTCTACACCCTGGTCGTGTTTGCCTCCGTGATCCTGTCCGCCTTTATTGACAATATCCCTTATGTTGCCACTATGCTTCCTGTTGTTGAGGGTATCGCCGCCTTGATGAACGGCGGCGCCGGAATCGAGCCCTATGTCTTTTATTTCGGCCTGCTCACCGGCGCTACTCTGGGAGGAAATCTGACCCCTATCGGTGCCTCCGCAAATATTGCCGCCATCGGCATCCTTCGCAAGAACGGCGAGACGGTTCGGGTATCCGACTTCCTGCGCATCGGCGTCCCCTTTACCCTTTCCGCAGTGCTCACTGGCTACATCTACATCTGGATTGTGTGGGGCGTGCACTGACCTCCCGTCTCGTTCCGTCTTCTGTTTTCCTTGACAGCAGGCAAATACCCGTGCTAAACTAAACTGTATCATGACGCCTGTATATGTTCATAATTGGATGGACGTTTCTACCAGCTACCGGAATAGTTGACTACAAGCTTCTAGACTGGTACGCTGGTATTTTTATGTCTCAATGGATTTACCAGCTCCACGTTCGTCCGGGCAGATGCGCCTTGGACACGCGGCGGCCCCGATCATACGCCCATCTGGTGAAAGGAGTGTTTTCTATGAGTGCCAACAACCAATATGATGTGATTATCATAGGCGCCGGTCCCTCCGGTATCTTCTGCTCCTACGAGCTCATCCGGCAACGGCCGGGTTTGAAAATCCTTATGATTGAAAAAGGGCGCCCCATCGAAAAGCGGGTCTGTCCCAAACGCACCACCAATGTCTGCGTGGGCTGCAAGCCCTGTTCCATCACCACAGGCTTTGCAGGGGCCGGTGCGTTTTCCGATGGGAAGCTTTCTCTTTCCCCGGATGTAGGCGGAAACCTTCCGGAAATCCTGGGCTATGACAAAGCCTCCGCTCTCATTCACGAGTCCGATGAGATCTATCTGAAATTCGGTGCAGATACCAATGTCTATGGCGTTGATAAACAGAGGGAGATTGAAGAAATACGGCGCAAGGCAATCCGCGCCAACTTAAAGCTGATTGAATGCCCCATCCGTCATCTGGGTACGGAGGAGGGTTACAAAATTTATACCCGCCTCCAGGAGCACCTGATTTCCCAGGGAATTTCCATGCAGTTTAATACTATGGTAAAGGATCTGCTCATCGAGGACGGTACTGTCAGAGGCGTAGTTACGGACAGAGAAGAAGCATACTATGCCCCGGAGGTAGTTGCCGCCATTGGCCGTGAGGGCTCAGACTGGTTCTCCCATATTTGTATGAATCACGGGATTGAAACCCAGGTGGGGACTGTAGATATCGGCGTCCGGGTAGAGGTCCGGGACGAAGTGATGAAGTTTCTCAACGAAAATTTATATGAGGCAAAGCTGGTGTACTACACCCCTACGTTTGATGACAAGGTGCGCACCTTCTGCACTAACCCCTCCGGTGAAGTGGCGACCGAATATTATGAGGATGGGCTGGCGGTGGTCAACGGCCATGCCTACAAATCCCGAGAATACAAAACCCACAACACGAATTTCGCCTTGCTGGTGAGCAAGAACTTTACCAAACCCTTTAACGAGCCTATCGAGTATGGCAAGCACATCGCTCAGCTTTCCAATATGCTCTGCGGCGGAAAAATCATGGTGCAGACCTTCGGCGATTTCCAGAGAGGCCGCCGCACCACGGAGGAACGCCTCTGCCGCAACAATCTGATTCCCACCTTAAAGGATGCAGTGCCCGGCGACCTCTCCCTTGTGCTTCCTCATCGGATCATGACAGACATTAAGGAGATGCTCTTAGCTCTGGACAAAGTCACCCCCGGCATCGCCAGCGACGAAACCCTTCTTTACGGGGTGGAGGTAAAATTCTACTCCAACAAGGTAGTTGTCAACCCGGATTTTGAGACAAATATCCACGGCCTGCGGGCCATCGGTGACGGTGCCTCAGTGACGCGGGGGCTTCAACAGGCCTCGGCAAATGGGCTGAGCGTGGCGAGGAGTATTCTGAGGAGAATCGGCTGATACACCCACAATAGCCCCTGCAGACTAATATCCGCAGGGACTAAATTTTTTAATTAAATGTAACCTGCCGGAACATAATCTGTCCGTCTTTTACCGTCATCTGCGGGACAAACACAGAGTGCCCCTCCATTGTCTTTCCGTGACAGTCATAAAATGTTGCTGGCTTTTCTTCCTGCCGGAATACTGCAATATCTGCAGGGGTTCCCGGCCGGAGCGTTCCGATTTTGCCGGACATGCCGATGGCCTTGGCCGGCGCTGCCGTGCATGCAGCAAATATATCCTCCCGCTTCATGCCCAGAGCGAGGTACTTACTCATCAAATAGGGAAGGGAAATTACCGGATGATGGTACATTGTCATCGTATTATAATCTGTACTTATGATGTCTGGATAAAAATTATCTTCAATCGCTTTCTGTGCTACCTCGATCGAGAAATTAAATGCTCCATTGCAGGCATCCATAAATACGCCTCTCTCTTTTGCTCGCCTTACGGACTGTTTTACCCTTCCATTTTCGTCTAAAATCGTATCCCCTTTTCCCTGGAAAATGTGGCAGAGTATATCTCCTGGGCGAAGGCGTTCTGCAATCTCTCCGACATCCGCTGCGGGATTGGTGATATGTACTGTCACATGGCATCCGATCGAATCTGCCAGCTTTACTACTTCTTCTAGCGGTTTCATGCCCATATCTCCAATAATCGGCTTGCTGAAGCGTATTTTAAGCCCCAGCAGCTCCTCCGGGTATTTCTTAAACAGGGCACAGATGCGTTCCCGCTCAAAATATTCAGGATTAAAATTTTCCGGATATTTTCTAGTGATCATTCCCGTAGAGGCCGCGCTGATATAGCATTTGATGCGCACTCGGCTCTGGTTTATCACGGTTTTACGATACTGTTCATAATTAGCTACTCCAGGGCTTCCCCCTTCAATTCCTGTTGTCACTCCGTTGGGAAGCAGGCAGATATTCGGATCAATCCCCGCATCTGTAGCATCGGCATACATATGCAAATGGTTGTCAATCAGCCCCGGAGAGACAATACAGCCGCCTGCATCAATCGTCTCCTTCGCCTCCACGGACAGCGCCTGCGCGATCTCCCATATCTTCCCATCCTTTACCGCCACATCCGCCGTCCGATTCATCCCCTGGTCTTTGTCAATAACATGTCCGCCTTTCAGCAGCAAATCTACTTTCATTCGGTCTCCCTTCTTTACTGGCGAACGCCTAATTTTTCTGCCAAAGTCTGGTATGTGTCACACTCCTCCAGAATCAGATTCTTGAAATCCTCCGCATTCAAGTAAGCGGTTCTTCCTGTTACATTCGCAAGTCCCTCCTGGAACCCCTCGTCCTCCAGCATTACCTGCACCGCTTCATTCCAAGCATCCACTACGTAGTCCGGCGTACCTTTGGGTGCCATGTAGCCAATCCACATGCTGACGCTCAGTCCTTCTACCCCATTTTCTGCCATAGTCGGCACATCCGGATAATAGGGGTTTCTCTCTTTGGCAGAGGTTGCGAGATAACGGATTTTTCCTGCATCCACCATAGAACGGGAACCCGCGAAATCACCGAAATTCATTGTGCAGTTTCCTGCCGCCAACTGCGTAGCGCTGTCTGATCCGCCCGCTGTCGTCAGCATACGGAGCTGACTCACATCTCCCCCAATCGCATCGTACCATTCTGCTGTAGCAAATGCCGCTGTGGAGACTGCTCCTGTGTTTGCACAGATCATCTCGCCCGGATTTGCCAGTGCCCACTCATTAAAGCTCTTGATATCCTGCCACTCGGAGTCCGCATTTACGGTAAGTGCCAGATCTACATCAAATACTCTGCACAGGTATGTCGGCTCATTTACATCCAGAGGCGGTGTTGTATTTGCGCCATACTGCTGGCTGGAATTCTGGGAAGTAATTGCACAGACCGTATAGCCGTCAGCTGCAGCCCCCAATGCTTCCAGAGCCCCCGGTATTGCTCCGCCTCCGGATTTATTTGTTACCGTAACCGGTACTCCCCAATACTCACTGAGCCAATTTGCGGCCAGGCGCGTCATCACATCAGGGGTTCCTCCTGGTGATACGCATACAACAAGCTCAATTGCTTTTTCCGGGTATTGAGAATCTGCCGCGGTATTCTGGGCTTTTGCCTCTTCTTCGCTCTGTGCCTCAGTCTCCGCTTCGCCCTCGGCAGCACTCTCGCTTTTTGCAGCCGCAGCAGTTGTCTCCTGTGCCGAATTGCCGGAGCACCCTCCCAAAACCGCCGCTGTAAGCAGTCCCGCTACAACCATCAACATTCTTTTTTTCATAATGAACTCCTTTCGTTAAAAAATATATGTATTTTTCGGATAATTTATCCGATCACTTACAAGCCCCTCATGATCCGCTGCCAATATCAACATCATCTCCCGCTGCTTCTGTTGCCATTTTCTTGGTTTTTCTCATGGCACGGAAAGAGATAACTGTAAGAATCACTGTTAAAATCAGAATCCCGCAAGAAATCGGTCTCTGGAAAAATATAAGCAGATTATCACCGCTCATAGCCATTGATTGAATAAATCCCCGTTCCATCGTAGATCCTAAAATACTGCACAATACCAACGGAACAATAGGAAAGCGGTATTTTTGGAGAAAATATCCTAGTACTCCAAATACAATCGTAACTCCCACATCAAACATGCTATTTCGGCTTGAATAAGATCCGATCACACACAAAAACAGGATTACAGGGCCCAGTATGCCGTAAGGAATGCGCGTCAGGCGAACCCATATCCCTACCAGGGGAAGGTTTAAAAACAGGAGCATGAAATTACCGATAAACATACTGGCAATTACCGTCCAAACAAAACCATCCTGCTGTGTAAACAGCATAGGTCCTGGCTGAAGTCCATAAATCATCAGACCTGCCAGCAAAACTGCCAGCGCAGGCGAAGCCGGAATTCCAAACGAGAACAGCGGAATGAAGCCTGCCTGGCTATTGGCATTATTTGCGGCCTCAGGTCCGGCCACTCCTGCAATCTCACCATGTCCAAAACGCTCCGGGTGTTTTGACACTCTTTTTTCCACATCGTAGGACATAAAGGTGGAAACTGCCGGAGAGCATCCCGGAAGCAGTCCAAGGAAAAATCCAATCGCCCATCCCCGGATAATAGGCCAAAAGCTTTCCTTAAAATCTGCTAGTGATGGATATATTTTTCCAATTTTCCCGGAAGAAATTGCCACAGTCTTTTCTTCCATCCCTTTAAACACCTCAGGAAGTGCAAAAAGTCCAATGATAATTGCGATGGAATCAAATCCCCTTGTCAGCACCACATTTCCAAAAGTCAGCCGCGGAAGTCCGCTGGTAATTCCCATTCCCACCATAGACAAAATATAGCCCAATATCCCCATGGCAAAGCCTTTAAGAACCTGCTCACCTGAAAAGTTCACGATAATGCTGAGAGACAGAATCATCAGTGCAAAATATTCCGGCGGTCCAAATTTTAAAGCATACTCCGCAAATATGGGAGCAAAAAACGCAAGCCCAACCACACCAAGCAATCCAGCCACACAAGATGCAATTGCCGACATTCCAAGTGCCGGGCCTCCTCTCCCCTGTTTTGCCATCGGATAGCCGTCCAGACAGGTGGGGATTGACGCGGTTTCCCCTGGTATATTCAGCAGGATTGCCGTGGTTGAACCCCCATACTGAGCGCCATAATAAATACCAGCCAGCATAATGATTGCCTGTGTTGGCTCCAAAACTGCGGTTACCGGAATCAAAATAGCGATCGCGGAAGCAGCTCCTAGCCCCGGAAGTACACCTACCAGTGTTCCAACCAAAGCTCCCAACGCTGCCATCAGCAAATTAATAAGGCTCCCCGCATTCAAAAATCCATTCGCCAACATCTGCAGTGAATCTAACATATGGTTTTCCTCCTCTCTATTTCCCACTATCAGCCCAATATTCCTCGCGGAAATGACATTCCCAATCCATAAATAAAGACTGCCCACAAAGCTGCTGCTGTAATAACCGAGTAGATAACACAGCGCACATAGGAATAGGAGCCAAAAAGCCGGAACCAGAAAATCCCCCACAAGGCCGTAGATATGGCAAATCCCAATTTATCCAGACTTATGACATACAGAATCAGCACCAGTACAACTCCGATCATGCGCTTTGCCAGATTCGGCTCCGGGAATTCAACAGAAAATTCCCTTTTTTTATTTTTTACCCCCAGAATTATTCCCAAAAGTATCAGAACTCCCCCGGCTATTCCCATAACAATATGATCGCCGGATAAGAAACTACTGGCAAATCGGTACATGCGGATACATTCTTTGATACATAGGAGACCTATAAGTATACAGACAGCACCAAATACCCGATCTGCCGTTATAACTTGTCGTTTCATGCAAATATTCCTCCTCCTTTTACGTTATGTCATTCTATATAATAAGCAATTTTTGTGCCAAAACAAAATATACCGAATTTTCGGTAATTTCCAAAAGTTTATATCCAGCATGCAAGTAAAATTGTTTCTTTTTTGAAACAGTATGTTTCACAAATTTCATTTCAAAACAAAGAAAGTGTATCATCCCACATATAGAATGATACACTTTATAATCACCGCCCTCGGATACAAAATCTATTTTATACTTGACTACCGCTTGATATAGCATTCAATTTTCTCCAAAATGTCGATCGGCTCATGCCCAGCATTCTAGCTGCCTTTGCCTGATTTCCGTCTGCCTGCTTCAAGGCTTCCAAAATCATTTTAGATTCAAACTTCTCCATCTGCGCCTTTATATTCTTTTTTACGGATCCGCCGGATTCTTCCGATCGTTCTTCCGCCTCCTCCTCTCTCGCGGCTTCTAACTCCTCCTGATCGTATTCCCCTTCAAGAGCGCGGTAAACCTCTTCATATCCTACAGTGTCTCCCCGTGCAATCACCGCCAGCCGGTCACAGCAGTTCATCAGTTCCCGAACATTTCCAGGCCAGTTATAACTGCACAAAAGCTCCATTGCCTCATCCGTTAAGGTAATCGGTTTCCTGTCATTTTCCTTTTGATGTCTTTGGAAAAAACTTTTTATCAAAAGAGGAATATCCTCCTTTCTTTTTCTAAGAGGAGGAATATTCAGTCTCAGCACATTCAGCCTATAATAAATATCTTCCCGGAATTGATGAATTTTAATCTGCTCCTTTAAATTTTTGTTTGTTGCAGAAATAATCCGCACATCAATACGGGTAATTTTATCATTTCCCAAACGCATAATTTCACCCTCCTGGAGAACCCGAAGGAGACGCCCCTGCAGCTTATGCGGCAGCTCACTGATCTCATCCA